>ONVJ01000262.1 GCA_900321265.1 uncultured Eubacteriales bacterium | reverse complement strand
GCCGGCGGAAACGGACGCGGAGCGATCTACGCCGTCTACCGGCTCCTCGAACGCTTTGCCGGGATGAGGTTCTTCATGCCCGGGCTCGAAAGATACGGCGAAGGCGACATCGTCATCGGCGAAGAGCTGAACTTCACGCCGGTATTCGAGACGCGGCAGTCAGACTGGCCATGCGGCAACGGGGACGTCGACTGGTGCCTCAAAAACATGATCAACGTCAGGCCGATCCCCGACGCGCAGGGCGGACACGTCCGCTACGGCGGGTTCGTCCACACGATGCGGAACCTGAACGGCACGCCCTGGAACGAGCAGCCCTGCCTTACCGACCCCGAAGTGCTGAAAAAGACTATCGCCTCGGTGAGGGAGATACTGAAAAAGGACCCCGGGATAAAAATCGTCTCGGTCTCGCAGAACGACAACAAAAACTACTGCAAATGCCCGCGGTGCGCGGCCGTCGACGAGGAGGAGGGCAGCCGGGCGGGCACCCTTCTGCGCTTCGTCAACGCCGTCGCGGCGGACATCGCCGCCGACTACCCAGACGTCGTGATCGACACCCTCGCCTACCAGTACACGAGGCGCGCGCCGAAGATCACGCGGCCGCTGCCGAACGTCTGCATTAGACTCTGCTCGATCGAGTGCTGCTTCTCGCATCCGCTGAACGACCCGACCTGCGCCGTCAACGCCGACTTCGTCCGCGACATCATCGAGTGGAACCGGATCTGCGACCGGATCTACATCTGGGACTATGTGACGAATTTCCATTATTACGTCCCGACCTTCCCGAACTTCGGCGTGATGCGCGAGAACATGCGTTTCTTCGCCGAGCACGGGGTCAGGGGGATGTATCCCGAGGGAAACTACCATTCCCTCAGATCCGGCGAATTCGGCGAGCTCAGGTGCTACCTGCTCGCGAAGCTCATGAGCGACCCATACATGAGCGAGACCGAATACCGCCGGCACACCGACGAGTTCCTCGAGGCCTACTACGGCGCCGGCTGGCGCTTCGTCAAGGCCTACCTCGATCTTCTCGTCGAGGAGTCGAAGGGCCGCCACATGAGCATCTGGGCGCCGCCCTTCAAGGTCGTCGACCGCGATTACTACGCCGAAATGGAGGATACCTTCGACCGTCTCTGGGACGGGGCGGAAAGCCTGGCAGGCGACCGCATCGACGAGGTCAGGCGTTCCCGCCTGCAGTGGCGGACGATAAAGCTGATGCTTCATCCCGACGCCGAAAAAGCCGGGGAGCTCCTTGAGGAGCTGTCCCGGCGGAAGATCCGCTGGACCGAGGCGAACGAGCTTCCCGTCGAGCCCGACCTGTCAGCGTCACCCGAATTCTGGAGGAGAAGATGATGAAAACCGCAAAAGTTTATTTCAGCAGAACGATAACGCCCGGGAAGGTGATCGAGCTCTACGAAGCCGCCGGCAGAAAGCTGCCCGGGAAGCTTGCGCTCAAGGTCCATTCGGGCGAGGCGGGAAATCAGAACTTCCTGCGGCCCGCCTTCTGGGAGCCGGTCGTCAGGTACACGGGCGGCCGGATCGTAGAGTGCAACACCGCCTATCAGGGGCAGAGGAACTCGACCGCAAAACACATGCGTCTCCTTAAGGAGCACGGCTGGAAGGGCCTCTTCGACGTCGATCTCATGGACGCCGAGGGCCCCGACACCGAGCTTCCCGTGCCCGCCGGGTCGGTGCATCTCAAGTCCGACATCGTCGGGAAGGACCTTCTGAACTACGACTCGCTTCTCGTCCTCTCCCACTTCAAGGGACATCCGATGGGGGGCTACGGCGGAGCGCTGAAGCAGCTGTCGATCGGCTGCGCGTCGACCGCCGGCAAGGTCAACATCCACTCGGCCGGAAAGTATACGAAGACCGAAGACCAGGCAGTCGTCTGGGGCGATCTCCCGCCTCAGGACGCCTTCCTGGAATCGATGGCCGAGGCCGCCGCGGCGGTGACCGGTCACTTCGGTGAGAACATCTCCTACATAAACGTCATGGCCAACATGTCTGTCGACTGCGACTGCTGCGCGAGGGCCGAAGACCCCTGCCTGCGCGACATCGGAATCCTGTCGTCGACCGATCCCGTAGCGATCGACCGCGCCTGCGTCGATCTCGTGAAGGCCAGCGGCGACATCGGCCGCGAGCATTTCATGCAGCGGGTCACCTCCCGCAACGGCGAGCACACCATCGATGCCGCCGAAGCGCTCGGAATCGGCACGACGGCTTACGAGCTGATCGAGATCTGAGAAGACCCCGGCAGAGCGGGATCGTCCGCTCGACCGACAAAAAACTGCCCTCACAGCCGGAAAAACCGGTCCGCGTGGGCAGTTTTTTGTTGATGTAACCCTCCCGGGCGCTTTTGCAGAACGCGGGCGGCTTTATGACCGTTACGCAGGAGTTGTGATCGCCGCCGGCGAGGCGCTTGACAACACAGGCGTTTTTTGATATAATAATAATGTATTCTCGGCAAAAGCCATCCGACAGGGAAACAGACGCGCTTCGTGAATACCGAATCGAAACTGAAGACCGAAAAAACGTCGCCGGAGGAATGGAAGCGCCGTCCCTGACCGGCAATTAGAAGATGACCTGCTTAGGAGGACCGGTTTTGAAAAAGACACTCAGAGCTTTGTCGGCTTTAATAGTTATTGCGCTTTTACTGGGCGGATGCGCCGACCGGTATTTCTTATCCGGTGACCCGCAGGCCGGACTGCTGGTGGCAGAAGGGCCGGATTCCCGCGGCGGGCAGCTCACCGACGCTGCGCCGGAGCCGGGAACCGAACCCGAGAGCGAATCTCAGGCCGTGCCTGAGACTGAGCACGAGACTCAACCTCAGACCGACCCCGAGACTCACCCGCTGACCGAACCTGTGACTCAGCTTCAGACCGAGCCTGTGACTCAGCCTCAGACCGATCCCGTGACTCAGCCTCAGACTGATCCCGTGACTCAGCCTCAGACTGATCCCGTGACTCAGCCTCAGACTGAACCCGTGACTCAGCCTCAGACCGATCCCGTGACTCAGCCTCAGACTGATCCCGTGACTCAGCCTCAGACCGAGCCCCCTGCTCAACCTCAGGCACAGCCGGAGATCGTCACGGTCTCAAGCTATCCGTGCGTGGTCTGGCGCCGGGGAATCGCAGACGAAAGCGGAAACGCCTATCCCGACAAACTCGCCTTGACTCTCTCGGGGCTTCCCGGAAAGGTCTTTACGGTCGGACGCAGGGAAGTGTCGGTTCAAGGCATTTATTTGATCGGCGGTGCTTATGACTCCACCCTG
>ONVJ01000265.1 GCA_900321265.1 uncultured Eubacteriales bacterium | reverse complement strand
TGGCGGAACCGCTGAACAAATTCTGGAGCTCTCTCTATGAGATCATCCCCCAGTCGGTCGGAGGCAAGCTGCCGGACGAGACGGTATTCTACGCCCCTGAGGGATAAGCGATCCTTCAAGCGGCCATTTTCAATCTCTCGGGTTTTTACAAAGCGTTGTCTCTTTCTGACAGATGACGAACTTCTTAAAAAAGCACAAAAGAAAACTTCTTGCCGCGGCAGCGCTGCTCTTCTGGACAGGCGTCTGGGCAGTCGCCGCGCTGATCACAGGGCAGAGCCTTATTCTGCCCGGCCCTGCCGAAACTTTTTTGCGACTTTGCGAACTGGCATCCGGTTCACTTTTCTGGAAGACTGTACTGTTTTCCTTCGGCAGGATCCTTCTTGGCACCGCGGCGGGAACCGCGGCCGGGATCGCCGCCGGTATACTAGTATATATGATCCGAGGCCTTGACATCATACTCGGCCCCCTTGTGACAGTCGTGCGCGCGGTCCCTGTCGCCTCCTTCATAATAATCGCGATGCTTTGGATCGGGAAAGGAATGCTGCCGAGCTTCATATCCTTTCTGATGGTCTTCCCCATCGTTTACGTGAACGTAAAGACAGGTCTGTACGGGATATCCCCGGAACACCGAAAGCTGATACCCGCCTTCGGGATGAGCCCTTCGGCTCGTCTTAAGTATATCTACATTCCTTCGGTCGCCCCATATTTTCTTCCCGCTCTGACGACCGGAGCCGGACTCTCCTGGAAGGCCGGTATCGCCGCCGAGGTCCTTGCGTTCACACCCGTTTCCATCGGAAGGAATCTTTCGGAGGCGAAAAACTATCTTGAGACCGTCGATCTCTTCGCCTGGACACTTGCCGTCATTCTGATATCGCTGCTTATGGAATACGCTCTCTCTGCGGTTTCGAAAAAACGAAAACAAAAAAAGCTCCCGCGCGGCAAAGAAGCGGAATTGCGGGAGGCGGGAAAATGACTGAGATAAAGGGTCTTTCAAAAAGCTTCGGCGGAAAAAAGATAATCGACAGTCTTTCGTTCTCATTTGAAGACGGACGCGTCTATATTCTGTCGGGCGCATCGGGCTCCGGAAAGACCACGCTGCTGTCGATACTCGCGGGAATAGACCGGGATTACGAGGGCTCAGTCATTACCGGATCGACTTCATTCGCTTTTCAGGGCGGGAATCTGCTTCCCTGGCTCGACTGCGCCGAGAACACTCTCCTCGCCTCCACAGAAAAGCCGCGCGCCGAAGCCGAGGCGCTTCTTTCGGAACTCGGGATCGACGATCCCTGCATGTATCCGTCCGAGCTTTCGGGAGGAATGAAGATAAGAGTCGGGCTCGCGAGAGCCCTCTTCCGTGACGCCGACCTCTATCTTCTCGACGAGCCCTTCGCCGGCCTCGACAGCGCGTCGATCTCGCTGGTATCCGACGTAATCAAGCGGAAGACTGCCGGCAAAACCGTGATCGCGGTAGTTCACGACAGCGTCGATATCGAAGGAGTATTTGAAGGAAAAAGACTGGTCATTCCCTCTTCGCCGCTTACCGAACTGATTGAAGCGGACAGGCGGGGAGATTCCGAAGGTAATCAAATCTGAAAAAAAGTTAAAGGGTTGTTAAAAAACTCGGGGAACGAGCAATTTAACAACCCTTTTCCGCGCGATTGCGACGGCAGTCAATATAATGACAGCCGCGACGGGACGCGGTAACCCATGCGATGTCGGTCAGATCTTCTCCTTGACCTTGGAAGCTTTTCCTACTCTGTCGCGCAGGTAGTAGAGCTTTGAGCGTCTGACGTCGCCCGACCTTGTGATGTCGACCGCGACGACGTTGGGAGAATGGATCGGGAATGTCTTTTCGACGCCGACTCCGTAAGAAACGCGTCTTACGGTGAATGTCTCGGAAATGCCGCCGTTGCGCTTGGCGATGACGGTCCCCTCGAACATCTGAATTCTCTCACGAGTGCCTTCCTTGATCCTGTTGTGGACGCGGACGTTGTCACCGACGTTGACTGTCGGGATCTCACTCTTGAGCTGCTCCTTTGTCATAGCTGCAATGTAATCCATTACCAGCCCCTCCTGTTTGTAAGGATAATAGGGACATTCTTACGTGAGCCCCGCATTGGACTGCCCCCGTGCCGCAAAGCACTGCAATATTATATCACTTTTTTTATGTTTGTCAACAGTAAAATTTAAATTATTTAAAAAAACGTGAATATTATAAGAAAATTTGTCATCGGGCGAATAATCCGTACCGCAAAAAAACTGTTGCGGAGCGGTTTGATATGTGATAAAATATTATAAAACTATTGTGTACTGCCGGTTGCACTTCCGGTTTGGGTGGATCTGCCCGAAAAATGAAAAAGAAGATGAAGAAAATTATGAACAAAAGAATATATTTCAGACTTTTGATTTCCCTTCTCCTGACTGCCGCGGTCCTGTTTTCGATGCCGGGCTGCGCTGTGTTTAAGTTCGCGCATTCTGTAGGTGAAGGCCTGCTGTCCGGGATCGGAGGCGGTATTATTTCAGATATCGAAGGACTCCTCTCGGTCACGCAGGAGCCGGATCCTTCCCCGGTCACCGACGAAGAGACCGATCCCGACGAACCCCTGCTTCTATTCATAAGGAAGGCTTCATGGGATTTCGGTTATGATTATCTGTCGGGGCTCTCGCATCCTGAACGCAGAAAAGAATTCTATGACCGGCTGCGCGGCGTATGCGAAAGATTCCACGGAAGCAGCGCGACCGCCGGCTATGATCTGATGTGCCGGACGAACAGGGATTTTTACGAATCCGAAGTCGCCGGCCTGAAGAACAGCGGCCTGCGTGTTGCGGGAGAGATAATCGCGGAGGGTTTGACGACCGAGGAGGCCTTTGAAACATACAGCCTTTTTCAGCTCGACAATCCCGTCTACTACTGGCTTTCGGACAACTCGATATGCTACACGATGTCATCGGTCGACGGTGTGATATTCCCCGTCTTGTGCATAGAAAAATACGCGGATCCCGAGGAAAGGGCCTCGATGAACATGGGCATCGATACTGTCATCAACGAGATGCTGCTTGAAGCAGAAAGCTTCTCTACGGAATACGGGAAGGCGCTGTCGGTACACCGGTCGATCATAAAACGGATCGATTACAAGACAGACGCCGATCTTGAAAACGACACCGACGCTCACTCGGTCGCCGGATTCGCCGACGGCAGCGGCTGCGTCTGCGACGGTTACTCGAAAACATTCCAGATCATGATGAATCTCCTCGGGATCGAGAGCGTCTGCGTATACAACCTCACTCACGAATGGAACCTGATAAAGCTTGAGGGCTACGGCTGGTTCTGGGTCGATGTCACATACGACGAAACCGAAGCCGGAGACTGCACTCTCTTTTTCTGCAAGAATGATACCGAGGATATCTATACCGGCACTCATTACGTCGGCTCGGGGAATTTCCTTGAAAACAAGCATGAAATAATGAAGCCGGGTACCAGCGGTACGAAAGTCACGGAAGGATACACCTATTTTGAACTGGGAATAATGATCATTCCCGAGTTGCCCGAAAGATCCGCTGTCCCCTATTCAGGACCAACGGATTGAGGCTGACAGCTCATAGTAAACCCTTTCTTTTCCGGATGCTCTTCACATACCGGAAAACATCGATAAATACAATTGAAATATATTACATTTCCTGATCAGATCAGCAAAAAAACAGGATTTCTCACCCGGGGCTCAAGCCGGAAGCAATCCTGTTTTTTCTCAGTTGTTGAAAAGAAGAATCTCTCGCAATCCTGCAAAGCAGCTCGAAAAGATCAGAATACGGTCGACGGATCCCTGAACTCCGCCACCCTTCTGTCATAGGCTTCTTTCGCCTCGGCGTAGAAGGAGGCTTCCCTGTCCACTTCTCCTCCGCCCGCAAGCGAGACGAGATAGCCGCAGAAGTCGGGGTTCAGCGGCAGGATCGGGCCGAGCAGCTGCGTTCCGATGAAATTATTACGTCTGAAACCTTCATACCTGCTGTCTTTGTCAAGGCCGAATCCGCGTTCGACCTCAAGGAAAAACGAAGCGGAATTGTCTCCTGAGATCCTCGAAAACTGAGACCTGAAGCCTGTGACGGTATACCCCGCTGCCGTCCCGATCACCTTCCCGTTGATCCGCTTGAACCAGTCGGTCTCGACGGTAAAGTCGAAGAGCCCCAGGCCTTCCGCGGTGATCTTTTCGGTAACATAATTGATTTTTTTGCAGAACACCTCGCAGGCGTTCCCGGTCGCCAGAAAGACCGTCCCGGCATCGATCAGTTCTGCGATCCTGTCTCTGTGGGGCATAAGCTTCGCGATAACGGCGCGCTGCGTCCTCTCGCTCATCGATCCGATAAGGATCATATCCGGCTTGCCCGATACAAAAAACGGTTCCCCGTCAAGAGGGGTGTATATGAATTCCGCGGACGGGCAGGCGAGCTTGAGATAAACCGCGTTCTGGGGGTCGCCAAATTGATTGCAGACCTCCCCGAAGAGGACCTCGATCTTCATTTTGTGCCGCTCTCCTTTCCCTTTTTCACCAGATAATCCCTGATCTTGCCGGCTTCCGCAAGGATATACGGGTCGTTAAGGATAAAAATATCGGTGTATTTTTCGGTGTCGATCAGCGCGGCGCCCTCAAACAGATCGTCACAGATAAGGATCTTTGAGCGGTCGATGCCGGCCATCAAAGCCCTGAGGCGCTGGTCTCTGCACCTTTTGCCCGCGAAGATGATCTGAGAGATCGAAGGATCCTTCAGTGCCGAGAAATCGGTGTCGTAGATCCAGCAGACGCTTTCGGAGTTTTTATGATTGTCGTTCTTGTCGTCGGTCATGATCAGAAGGCATTTGTTCTTCTCGGGACGCGCCGCGACGTATGAATATGATCTTGAACAGGCTCCGGGATTCTGTCCCTTGGCGAGCTGGAGCGTGATATTCAGTCTGCCCGATCTTGTGCTGTTGAACCTTGACGCCACGATCTTCTGCCCGTCAAAGGCTTCCGTGATCCTGTCGGGATCGAACCCGGCTTCGGTCAGAAGTGCCACGGCTCCGCAGAAATTGTAAATATTTACGAGGTTCCCGTTGAGCAGCCGGTAACTTCTCTCAGATCCTCCCGAAGTGATCGTGAAGCTCCCGCCTTTTCGGTCGACCGATGTCACGCAGAAATCAGGTTCGGGAGAAGCTTTTCCGCAATTCGGGCAGCGGATCCTTCCTATGTGATCGTATCTCAGGTAATCGGCGGTAAGTCTCCCTCCGCAGTCTGGGCAGTATACGATGTCCCTGGGGGTAGCCGACCTTTCGGGTATCTCGGCGGAAACGCCGAAATATGTCCTGTCGGTGTTGTCGGGAAACAGCGACGAACAAATAAAGTCGTCAGCGTTGAGTATGACTCTGGTCGACGACGGAAGAGCGGTATTCAGGATGTAAGAGATGAAATCGGTGTGCGCGTTCCGCTTCAGCGAATCACGCATGAGATTATTGCAGAGCAGGATGTCGGGTGTAATGTATTTATAGACCAGAAGTGAGCTTCTCTCGTCCACCTCGAGAACGGCGATCTGCTTCTTCGCCCTGCCTGACAGTGTGGAATCGGCAAGCAGCGCGGTGGCGACTCCGGCCTGGATGTTCGAGCCGGCGCTGTTGTTTGTGACGGAATAGCCCATCGATCTCAGCATTCCGGCGGCAAGGTTGCTCGTCGTAGTCTTTCCGTTGGTGCCGGTGACGCAGAGCACTTTTTCCGGAAGCTTCAGACCCGCCATAAAATCGGGACAGATCTTCAGCGCTATCCTTCCGGGCGTACAGCTTCCGTCCCTGCCGAGCAGTCTCAGTGCGGAACGCGCGAGTTTTGCCGCGATCATCGCGGCGGTGAATTTTAAGGACATGAATTCTGCCCTCCCTTTCATTACTGAACAATACCTGAGCGAGGCCGGATCCTATCCGCCTGTGCCTGTCTGCTTTTCCTTTTTCTTTCTCGCGCCGACCGCGGCAGTCCGGAACAGGATACAGACCGCAATCCCGACGACGGCACCCGCGGAATCGATGAGGATGTCCGCAAGACCGAAAGCCCTTCCGTCAATGAAGATCTGGTGGATCTCGTCCGACAGCGCGTAAAGAACAGAAAAGCAGACTGCGATAACGACCGGCCGCGGAGAAAAAATGACTCTGAAATATGTCTGCCGGTCCCCTGCCCCCGTCAGTCTGCGAAGAAATCCGAAACCGACATAAAGCGACGACGCGTCTGCGGAAAGATCGAGAAAATGCATTACAAGGAAGCCGAGAGCGGCGAATTCGGAAAAATGCGCCGCCTTCCTGACGGCATGGTTGTATTTATGTAAAAAAAGGATCCTTTCGGCTTCAGGCATCGAATCAACATCGTACCCGAAGATACGCGCGATGAAGACGATCATCCGTCCGCTGTCGGAGTTTGAGGCGTCGGCGGGCCTTGAGGAAAAATAAAAGATCAGAGAGGCGACGGCGAGCGCCATCAGGAAGGAAATGACGACCGGGATGCCTAAAGACAGCCGTCGGTCACGGTGCCGGCGGATCATGCGGGACTGAGCGTCGTCATTCACCTGCTTTTCCCCCTTCACCGAAAGAATTATACGACCCGGATGCCGGCGGACGCTGCCGCCCTTTGTCTTTCCGAAGACGTTTTTATTTTACCACTAAAACCCGCAATAGTCAATACCAAACGTTATGTGCCTGTAATCCCGGGGTCATTTTTTTATGATATTTCAAATGCCTTTTTTTATTTAACAAAACTCTTTTTTTTTGTTCACATCTAATTATTATTTATGCTTTATACTAATTCAATAAAAGACTGAAAAGACTGACGGGCTGCCGGTGTCCCCGGACAAGGATCATTTTCGGGATCACGGGCGCCATGCATCGCTTCAGGATTTCAGAAAGGACGGAAGAAAAACAGAATGAAGAAATATCTGTCCGGCATATCTACCGGGGCCGGATACGGGATACCCGATTCTCAGTCGATACCCCTCATCGCAGAAGCCGGCTTCGACTCGTTTTTCACCGGGTGGTCGGACAACTACGACGTCGCGGCATCTGCCAAACTCGGAAAGGAGTGCGGCCTCATCTATTCGTCGATACACGCTCCCTTCGGAAAGGTTCACAAGCTCTGGGAGGAAGGTACAGAGGGAGACTCGGTCGCCGACGAACAGATCAGATGCCTGCGCGGCTGTGCCGAGAACGGGGTGCCGGTAATGGTCGCCCACCCGATCATCGGAATGGACAGGCACACACCGAACGGCATCGGGATCGAACGCTTCGCGAGGATCCTCGCCGAGGCCGAAAGATGCGGAGTAAAGGTCGCCGTCGAGAACGTCGAGGGGATCGAGTATCTTCTCATGATCCGCGACGAGCTCTCCTCCTTCTCCTCCCTCGGCTTCTGCTGGGACACCGGCCACGAGATGTGCTACAACGCGTCTGCCGACGTTCCCGCGATGTTCGAAGGAAGGCTGATATACACTCACATAAACGACAATCTGAGGCAGACTGACCCGAATGTCGTCACCTGGCTTGACGACTCCCATCTCATGCCCTTCGACGGACTTGCCGACTGGCAGGGGATCGCCGACCGGCTTGACCGTGAAAACTACACCGGGATCATGACATACGAGCTGACCTCGAAATCCAAGCCCGGGAAACACACTCACGACATATACGACGGGCTGTCGGCGAGAGATTTCTTCAGGCTCGCCCGGGAAAAACACGAAAAGCTTCTCTCAATGAGAAAGCCGCCCTCCGCCTGATCCGCTCCATTTACTCACGAGATTCTGACCGCCGGGCCGGCAAAGACGTCGGATCCCTTTACCTGCCGGCGCAATCACCGAAATACATCATCGAAAGGATATAGAAAAAGAAAATGCTTGACATCAAATTTGTCAGAGAAAACCCCGAGATCGTAAAAAAGAACATCAGAAATAAATTCCAGGACTGGAAGCTCCCGCTCGTCGACGAGGTCATCTCTCTCGACAGCGACTGCCGGAAGATAATCACCCAGGCATCCGAGCTTCGCGCCCTCAAGAACAGGCTCTCGAAGCAGATCGGCGCGCTCATGGCGCAGGGAAAACGGGAGGAGGCCGCCGCCGTCAAACAGCAGGTAGCCGAATCGGCCGTCACCCTTACCGAGCTTGAAGCGAAGGAGCCGGTATATCTTGAGAAGATCAGAAAGATACTGCTTCAGATTCCGAACATCATCGATCCCTCCGTCCCGATCGGAAAGGACGACAGCGAGAACGTCGAGGTCTGCCGCTTCGGCACGCCGGACGTCCCCGACTTTGATATCCCCTACCACACCGATATAATGGAGAAACTAGGCGGCATCGACATGGACGCCGCGGGAAGAGTTTCCGGAAACGGATTCTATTATCTCCTCGGAGACGTGGCCAGACTGCATTCAGCCGTTCTCGCCTATGCCCGAGATTTCATGATCGACAAGGGCTTCACCTACTGCATTCCTCCCTTCATGATCCACGGAAACGTTGTCGAAGGCGTCATGAGCCAGACCGATATGGACGCCATGATGTACAAGATCGAGGGCGAGGATCTCTATCTCATCGGGACCTCAGAGCACTCGATGATCGGCAGATTCATCGACCAGATCATCCCCGAGTCCTCGCTTCCCCAGACGCTCACCAGCTATTCTCCATGCTTCCGCAAGGAAAAGGGCGCCCACGGCATCGAGGAAAGAGGCGTTTACCGCATCCATCAGTTCGAAAAGCAGGAGATGATAGTCGTCTGCAGACCCGAGGACAGCATGGAATGGTATGAAAAGATGTGGAGACTCTCGGTCGAGCTCTTCCGCTCCCTCGAGATCCCGGTCCGTCAGCTCGAATGTTGCTCTGGAGATCTGGCCGATCTCAAGGTCAAGTCCTGCGATACCGAAGCCTGGTCTCCCCGTCAGAAGAAATATTTCGAGGTCTGCTCCTGCTCGAATCTCGGCGACGCTCAGGCGAGAAGGCTCAAGATGCGCGTGAAGGGCGCTGACGGAAAGATGTATCTGCCTCACACCCTCAACAACACCGTCGTCGCGCCTCCGAGAATGCTCATCGCTTTCCTTGAAAACCATCTTCAGGAGGACGGCACCGTTACGATACCCGGCGTGCTTCAGCCCTACATGGGCGGGAAGCAGCTCCTGACACCTCCCGCCGGCAGATAATGCGGCCGGTCCCCGGAGAACCGGCATGCGGGACCGACGCCGGCGAGCGCAGGTTCGTAAAGAACGACAGCGGCTTTGTCTGCGTCCACTGCGGCAGACCGGTACCGCCTCTCGGATACTCTTCAAGAAATCACTGCCCCTTTTGTCTCTGGTCGGTCCATCTTGACGTCAATCCCGGCGACCGCGCTTCGGAATGCGGCGGGGAGCTTGAGCCTGTCAAGGCGGTCACAGATCCGAAAAAGGGATTCGTGATAATACACCGCTGCAGAAAGTGCGGAGCGATAAAACGCTGCAGGGCCGCCGACGGGAAGTATCCCGACGACATCTCACTGCTCATAAAGCTCACTGCAGCCGATTTCGACGACAATGTCAGACACAAACGCTAAAAGGCTTCCCGAACTTCTCGCCCCGGCCGGCTCCCCCGCCGCGCTGCGCGCGGCCGTCTCTGCCGGCGCCGACGCGGTATATCTCGGCGCGAAGGCCTTCAACGCGAGAAACGGCGCGACGAATTTTACTGCCGGTGAGCTTGCGGAATGCATCGCCCTCGCTCACAGCCGCGGAGTCAGAGTATATGTGACTCTTAACACCCTCGTCTACGACCGCGAATGCGGGGATTTCCTAAAGACTGCCGCCGAGGCGAGAGAAGCCGGCTGCGACGGCTTCATAGTCACCGACACCGGCGCCGCCGGGCTTCTCCGCGATCACATGCCCGACGTTCCGCTGCACGCCTCGACGCAGATGTCGGTACATTCCTCGGGAGCCGCCGATGCCCTCAAGGCTCTCGGCGTCACCCGCGCCGTTCTGGCAAGGGAACTCAGCCTTTCCGACATAAGATCCTTCACACAAAAGGTCCCTGATATAGAAGCCGAGATCTTCATTCACGGAGCCCTCTGTGTCTGCCATTCGGGACAGTGCCTCTTCTCGTCGATGGTCGGCGGAAGATCGGGCAACCGAGGCGAATGCGCGCAGCCCTGCAGGCTTCCCTACCGGGTCAAAGGTAAGACCGCCTATCCTCTCAGTCTCAAGGATCTCTGCCTTGCCGGACATGTCCCCGAGCTTATCGACTCGGGCGTCGCCTCTCTTAAGATCGAGGGCAGAATGAAGTCCCCGGCATACGTCGCCGATGTGCTCTCTGTCTGGAGACGGCTTCTTGACGAGAGACGGAGCGCGACGCCCGAAGAGATGGATTATCTGGAGAAGGTCTTTTCGAGGAGCGGCTTTACCGACGGATATTTTACCCGGAAGATCTCGCATTCGATGCTTGGGATCAGGACCGACACTCAGAAGGACGCCGCCGTATCCGGGCCTCTCTATCCGTACGACGCTATGTCGGTCAGAGAACCTGTCGGTATGCACCGCGGGCCGCTTAGCGCTCCGCTTCCCTCCTCCTTCCGAAAGCCGGCTGCCGATCCGGAAGGCGCTGTTTCGGGAAGGCGGGCTCTGCTCTTTTCCGCTTCCCAGTATACGACAGCGGTCCGGGAGTTTTTCGATCTTTGCTTTATTCCTCTCGAACAGTATGAAAAAGCCGCCCTGTCGGGAAATGCTCCCGCGGGAGTGATGCTTCCGCCGGTTATCTTTGACAGCGAAGAGACCGAGGTGAGGTCGATGCTGAAAAAAGCGGCATCGCTAGGAGCTACCGACCTGCTTGTCTTCAATTCAGGCCATCTTCCCCTCGCCAGGGATTCGGGGCTGAAGATCCGCGGCGGACATATGCTCAACATCTGCAACAGCGGAAGCGCCGCTTTCGTACAGTCTCTCGGCTTTTCGGATTATATCCTCTCACCCGAGCTGACGCTACCGAGGATCCGGGATATCGGAGGGCCGTCGTGGGTGATAATATACGGCAGGATCCCGCTGATGATCACCGAAAAATGCGCCGGAAAAGAGTGCGGGAGCTGCGAAGGCTGCCAAAAAGGCTCTAACGCACTGACCGACCGGAGGGGAGTCTCATTCCCTGTCTTCAGGATCTTCAGGCACAGATCGCTGATATTCAATTCGGCTCCGGTCTGGATGGCTGACCGTCAGAAACAGCTGCGTGAATACAGAGTCCGGGGGCAGGTCTTCATCTTTTCGACCGAAACACCCGCAGAGACCGACAGAGTGATCGCTGCTTACAGACGGGGCGATGCCCCGGGTGATACCGCCTTCCGCAGACTGCAGATCAAATAAAACCGACGCTGACTACCGTCAGGGGCCGGGCTTCCGCCTCCGCAACGTCTGTCACTTAAAACATCTCTCGGCAAATAAAGGACATTATTTTATCAGAAAGGACGAACCGGATATGAAATATCTGAAAGGCTTCGCGGCCGGACTGCTGATACTGCTTGCGGTCCTGATAATGATATATCTGATTCCGACCTATACGAAATTCAAGCCGGACGAGGAACTGCTGGAGACGGAATCAAAGCTTTCCCAGTTCATAGAAAAGTCACACTTCAACAGAGACTATATCAGGATCGCCTTTATGCTCTCGATCTCGGCTCTTGCCGGTATCGTCTTTAAGAAGTGGCCCGCTGTATCGGTATGGTTAACATCGCTGACGCTCGCGTTCGTTCTCCAGCTCTATGATTACGGGCTTTTGACGAAACGCCCGATGGTCATCATGCTTTTCGTCATCTGCGCGCTCGGCGGATTTATCGCTCTCTGCGCGGCATACGACAGAAAGCGGGGGACCCGGTCTCTCCTGACCGCGGGGGTGCTCACATCATCCTCGGCTCTGATCATCTCGGCGATCTGCAACATTTTTGAATACCGCGAGTATTCCGTACGTCTGATGATAAAAGAGCTTGACGAGGGATCGCTCACAGTTCTCCCCAAGGTCAAGGCTGTTCCCGAATTCGTCAGGATGATATATATGTCCTTTAAAAACCGCGGGCTCGACGCCGCCAGGGATATGAACTATCTCATTCAGAGACAGACCGCCCCGGAAGTCATGAAGAATCATTTTCTGACTTCGCTTTCGGAGGATGATTTTCCGCTCTGCGCCATTTTGAGTCTTGTTATCCTGATCTTTACGGCCGCAGCAGCCATTCTTCTCATAAAAAAGCTTCCTTCAGCAGCGGCATCTGCCTCCGCTGTCCCTGTGGTCTTCTCTTTTGTCCTGCTTCAGAAAGACCGGCTGAACACCCTTCCGCTTCCGATCCTCATCCTCTGCCTCGTCTCCTTCGTATGCTTTGTTTCATCAAGGCTTCCCTCGCCTGAGACGGTCACGGAGGACGGATCTCTCTATGACGACGACGGGACCGAGACCGAATATGACGCCGACATCCCGGAAAATACTTGCTCCGGAGATGAAGATGCATCCCCGCAGTCCGACCCGATCCCCGAAGAAGAGATATTCTATTCCTGAACCGGCGGCCTCCGAAAGAGGTCGGCTCCTTTACGCCCTGTCACAACTGTTTTTTCAAGGAAACCATCAATGCCAGACTATGAACTGCTGAGCCCCGGACTCGTCGCCAGAATGAAGCGCGAGAAGGCCGACGGCACATATACCGATTTCTCCTTCGACGAATCGACCGCGATCCGTCGGTATCCCTCCACAAGAGTCAAGCCGGCTCTTCTCCGCTCGACCTTCGTCCAGGACACCGACAAGATACTCTACTGCCCATTTTACAACAGATATACCGACAAGACGCAGGTCTTCCCCCTTTACCGCAATGACGACATCTCCCGCCGCGGACTCCACGTGCAGCTTGTGTCGAGGATCGCGAGGACGATCGGCGCGGCTCTGAATCTGAATCTGAATCTAATCGAGGCGATATCTCTCGGGCATGACATCGGCCATCCGCCCTTTGCCCACTCTGGCGAGAAATACCTTGACGAGCTCTGGTACGAACACTGCGGGAAGCACTTCCTGCACAACATACACTCGGTCAGGGTGCTCGACGGGATCTTCCAGTACAACATGAGTCTGCAGACCCTCATCGGCATCGCCTGCCACAACGGCGAACTCGCCTACGACGAACTGCATCCGTCATCTCTTGACAACTTCGAGGATTTCGACGCTCTGATAAAGAGCTGCATCGAGGACAAATCGAACGTCTCAAAGCTGATTCCGTCGACCCTCGAGGGCTGCGTCGTGCGATTTGCCGACATCATCGCCTATATCGGCAAGGACAGACAGGACGCCGGCCGCGCGGGATTCCTGTCTGAATCGGCCTTTGAAAAGACCCCGATCGGATCGATCAACGCCGAGCTGATAAACAAC
>ONVJ01000269.1 GCA_900321265.1 uncultured Eubacteriales bacterium | reverse complement strand
CCGGCGTAAACGCACTTTATCGCCTCTTCGTCTCTCTGCCTCTTTCCGAAGAGGCCTCTTTTCTTATTGTCGGGGTATTTTCTGTCGTCTGCCATCTCTTTCACCTTTCTGTCTGCGGTTTATCTCACTTTCCGGTCCCGAAGCTGACTCTCGCCAGGGCGGGCGAGCCGGCGACGGTGTCGATCCCGCAGAGGATGAGCACCGCAGAGCATCCGTCCTCGGCCGAGGTCCTGTAGACCGACGACATGTAGTATCTCGGGTCGACGACGTCGAGGTCGTAGTAGTATGCGAGGAATGGCAGCACCGCGTGGGCGTAGCTGTCCTTTACGACGAGGAGCACCTCCCTCTCGCCCTCCCCGGCGCCTTTTTTAGTCACTCTGATCCTTCCGTTGTTTCCGCCGAAGAAGGAGGAATATTTGTCCTTCGTTTCGAGGAAGGAGCGGTCGTAGAAGCCGTCGAATTCACGGCCGGTATCGACGATCAGTGTCGTGTATTCTTCGTCTCCCTCAAAGCGGTAGTACTCGATCCTGTCGGCAGTCGCGAAGGGATCGAGCGTCTTCGAATGCGTCGTGCCGAGGAAGTAGTCGCTCGCCGTCTCGACGGTCAGGAGCGACCGGTCGACCGGCTCCTTTCCGAGGAGCCTCAGGATCTCGCAGGAGGCGAGATACGCCCCCTCGGTCGTCCAGTGGTGGTCGGTCCTGTAATAGACGTAATCCCCGGCGTCGACCGACGGCCGCAGGACTTCAAGCAGATCGGTCGCGTAAGAGCAGGCGGGGAAGACCGCCTCCCTTGCCGCGGCAAGCTCCGAGCCTCTGTATCCGGCCGGATAATAGGGGTAAAGCGCGTCCGCCGGACGCGGCGCCGCGGCAAAGACAATGGTCTTTCCGTCTCCTTCGACCGCGGCGCGGAAGGCCTCCACCGCCGCGAGGTTCTTTTCGGCGGCGTCTGTGCCGCCGTCGGGCCTCGGTATCATGTACCCCGACTTCCCGTAAATGACCCCGCCTGTCTCGCCCAGAAGCAGTATCCTGTCGGAGACAGCCCGGATCCCCAGCATCTGCGCGCGGGCGGGAAACTGATCGCGGTAAAGATCGGCGATCTCTGATTCAAAGCTCCCGTCAAAGACCTTCGCGGCGCTCATTCCGCCGAACACCCCGCCCGATGTCGCGAGCGCTCTGTTTTCGTTTTCTGAAAAATCCTTCTGGGGAAGGGCGAAGGTCAGTATCGCCAGCGCGAAGATCGCCGCGCAGAATGCCGCGGCGGTGATGACGTCGGCGGGCCTTGATTTCTTTATTTCGTCAAACAGTTTCATTTTTCCCATCTTCTTCCTTCATCATGCCGCCTCCTCAGAACCTGGTGTAGAGGAAGGGACTGTAGTCCGATCCCGCGAGAGCGGCGAGGGAAAGGAGAAATATCGCCGCCAGGGCGGCTCCGACCGCGATCTCCCTGCCCCTGCCCAGCTTTGAGACCGCCGACGAAAAGAGCTTCTTCGGCAGCGGCGTCGAAAACAGGGCGAGTATGATCAGGATGAGGACCGACCGCCATATGTCGTACGTCTCCCCGCCCGCCGAAAAGAGCGACGCGAGGTATCCGAAGGGCGACGAAATGTCCGCAGACGCGAATATGAACCAGCCGAAGAGGATCACGGCGCAGGAATAGATCCGGCGCAGGACTGCAGGCGCCTTTTCAAGCGCCTTCCCCCAGACGTATTTTTCAAGCACGAGAAAGACGAAGTAGTAGAGCCCCCACAGGACGAAGTTCCAGCTCGCCCCGTGCCAGAGACCGGTGAGGAGCCATACCGTGAGGAGGTTAAGTATGTGCTTCGCCTTTCCCACTCTGTTTCCGCCCAGCGGGATATACACGTAGTCCCGGAACCATGTACTGAGCGAGATATGCCAGCGGCGCCAGAAGTCGGTCACGCTGGTTGCCGTGTAGGGGTAGTTGAAGTTCTCGCAGAACTCGAAGCCGAACATCCGCCCGAGGCCGATCGCCATGTCGGAGTAGCCCGAGAAGTCGAAGTAGATCTGGAATGAGAAGAAAAAGAGCCCGAGCCAGGCGCCGCTCCAGCCTCTTTCGCCGTCGGGAAGCGACGAGAAGTATCTGAAGAAGGCGCCGGCGGTATCCGCCAGGAGCAGCTTCTTCCCGAGACCGGTCACGAACCGGCGGACTCCCGAGGAGAATCCCGCGAAGGAATGCGTCCGCCCGACCAGCTGCCCCTCTATGTCCTTGTACCTCACTATCGGCCCGGCTATGAGCTGCGGAAAGAGCACGACGTAGGTTGAGAAGGTCAGCGGATTCTTCTGGTGGGATGCGTCACCTCGATATACATCTATTACGTAGCTGAGCGCCTGGAAGGTGTAAAAGGAGATCCCGATCGGCAGCGAGACGCCGAGAACGGGGATGATCTCGTGCGAAAAGAGGGCATTGACGTTCGAGGCGAAAAAGTCGAAATACTTGAAGAAGGCAAGTATCCCGAGATTGAATATCACCGATACGACCAGCCACAGCTTCTTCTTTTTCTTATTTTCCGCGTTCTTCGAGACCGCGAGGCCGAAGAGCCAGTCGAAGATGAGCGTCGCCAGCATGAGAAACACAAAGACCGGCTCCCCCCAGCCGTAGAAAAGGATGCTGAAGACGAAGAGCACCGGATTTCTGAGCGCGGGCGGCAGCAGATAGTAGCAGAGGAAGACTGCCGGCAGAAAGCCCAGTAAAAATTCAAAACTTGAAAAAAGCATGTCAGGCTCCGGACGTTTTCAGTGTGAGGGGAGCCGGTCTCTTACGGCCGGCGCGCGATTCTTATCAGTTCTTTATCGCTTTTTCAAAAGCGGCGAGGAAGGCCGGCTTTTCTTCGGTCGAAAGGATGACGTAACCGACGTAGCTGCCGTATCTGAAGGTCCCGGCGTTGTCGAGCTTCGGCTTTTCCGAGGCGTTGTATCTGCCGTCCCAGGCTTCTCCCCTGCCCTTCAGGTATTTCGTGAGGGCTTCAAGGATCGACGAGGCGTCTTCGTCGGTCTTGGCCTCGAAGATCGCGTATTCGTCGATCGATTCCGCCCCGGCGGGGATGCGCAGGGTGTAGGACTCGCAGAGGGAGGGATCGACCTCGAGGAAGAACTCAAGGAAGTCGTCGGTGGCGTCGGTGAGATTGTCCGACTTCGATACCGTCTCCTCAAGCGCTGAGGTCAGCGAGGGGAGATCGACGCCGGTTTTGTAGGATACCTCCTTCTCCCCGCAGGATGCGAAGGTGAGAAGCGCAATCGTCAGCGAGACGAGCAGCGCCGCGGTCTTCAGGATAGTGTTCTTTTTCATGTTGTCATACCGTTCTTTCCGCGCCGTTCAGCCGACGGCGTGAGTTCTGCAGAATTCAAGCACGGCGGCAAAGCCGTCGGGGTTCAGGTGGATGCCGTCGCCGTGATAGGTGTTGAAGGCGGCCTTGAGCTGGCCGTTCTCGTCGCCCATGTAGTTATGGCTCCAGAGGACGGAGATGTTCAGCTCCTCGCATTTTTCAAGCAGCCAGGTGTTGCGGAGGTCGACCCGCTCGTTCTTCAGCGATTTCGCGGTCACCTTCGAGTCGATCGTCGGATAAATGGTCTGGAATACGACCTTTGTCGAGGGGCTGTTCGCCATGACGAGCTGATAGAGGTCGGAAATCTGCTTCTGGAAATACTTTTTCAGTTTGGCGTCGTCCCAGCCGTTGGCCTCGGCCGAGAAGTTGATCCCCAGAGTGATGATGAGTATCTTCGGCTTTTTTCTCGCGATCGCCTCGCCGATCGGGACCTGCTGTCTTTTGTTGAAATCCACCCCGGTCTGCGGATAGACGATCTTTTTCGTCGCTATCTCGGAGAGATCGAGCGTCCCGCCCGATCCGGTGAAGATCTGGTCGTCGGAGACGTATTTTGTGGCGTAGACCCTCATCCCGTAGGTGGTCGAGTCGCCCAGGAAGACGATGTCCTTGAGATAGTCAGCCCCCATGTCGGCGGTCTCCTTCAGGATGACGGGCGACGAGGGCACCGGGGCGATCACCGGCGTCACCGTCGTGACCGGCGGCGATGTGGTGACCGGCGGCGCGGTCGTTACCGGAGGAGCCGAAGTCACGGGAGTTTCGGTAGTCGCGGGAGCGGGGGACGAAGTTTCGTCCGAGGAGGTGTCGCCGTAGAGGGTCTCGGTCGTCGAGGCCTCCTCACCGGTCCCGGGCTCAACGTCGGTCGAGTCTTCAGTCTCACCCGAGGATACCGGGGCGGTATCGGTCCCGGGCCCCTGCCTTTCGGTGTCGGGCGATCCGGTACCGCTCAGCGCGGATATGTCGGGGTCCTGCGGTTTTCTCGTCCTCGCCAGGCGGTGTATCGTCACCGCGGCGAAAAAGAGCGCTCCGGCGACGGCAACGACCGCCGCGACGCATAACAGCCTGTAGACGGTAAATCCGTTCAGACGCATCTTTCGGTTTTCTGTCGAAAAACTCATATTATTCTTCTCTTAAGTGAACTTGCCAAAAAGGCATATATATTATTTTATCATAAATCCAGGAAAAAATCCAGCATTATATTTTCAAAACGGAAACCTCCCCGGGATGTTTTCCCTCTTTTTTATTGATTTTTCCCGCCGGTTATTGTAAAATAGTAAGGTGGTCAACAGAACCGAACGGCGGAGGAAATCCTTTCCGGCGCCCTTTTCTCCCTCTTTATGCTTTCTTTTCTCTTTATTTACGAAAAAGCAATGAACAAAAGAGCCGCCGAGGCCGAAAAGCGGTTCGAATCCGAGATACTCTACAAAACGTCCGGAAAAATGTTTACTGACGAAAAAATGACTGCCTCAAAGTCGGTATATATGAATTTCTACGTATTAGAATCCGGCCTCGCGCTCATGGACCTCGAGCACAGAAAGGCCGCGGTAAAGGAGATCTCCGGAGACGAAATCAGCGCGATATCCCCGGAGGGAATCGCGCTTAAGATCGAAACCGCCGACGGACGGATCTTTTCATTCGTCATACCCGACAGGGACGGTGTCCTGAAATTTCTCAAAGAAAAAGGCTGGCGGGTGACCTGACCGCGGTCGGGGTTCAGAACCGCCCGGGTCACAGCATATTATTTCCATGGCAATACCGAAAGGAAGAGCGATGTACAGATACGAAACACACCTTCACACGTCGCCGGTGAGCAGATGCGCCGGCGCGGGCGTCAGAGAGCAGATGCGCTTTTACCGTGAACTCGGATACGACGGGATCTTCGTCACGAACCACTTCCTCGACGGGAACGTCAACATCGACAGGAATCTTCCCTACAAAACGAAACTTGATTTTTATCTTTCTGATTACTTCGACGCGAAAAAGGAGTCGGAGAACCTCGGGATAAAGGTCTTCTTCGGCGTCGAGCTCTCGCACGCGGGCACCGATTTTCTCATCTACGGGCTGCCTCCCGAATGGTATCAGGCGCATCCCGAGATAATGGAGCTCGGGAAAAAAGAGGAGCTCGCTCTCATGCGCTCGGAAGGTGCTTTCGTGGTCCAGGCGCACCCGTACCGCGAGGCGGGATACATCGATCACATCAGGCTCTACCCGAGAAGCGTCGACGCCGTCGAGGTCATCAACGCCAGCCGGATCGATTTCGAAAACAGGCTCGCCGATCAGTACGCGGACAACTACGGCCTGCTCAAGACCGGCGGATCCGACAACCACCACGGCTTCGCGAGCCGTCTCGCCGGCATGGAATGCGAAGAGCCGGTCATGACCGAGGCCGACTACGGCAGGCTCGTCCGCGAAGGAAAGGCACGCGTCTTTACGTTAAACCCCGACAGAGACAGCCACGAATGGTTCCGCCGCGAGCCCGAAGGCTGCTTCACCGTTCAGCTCAGGACGAATCCCTCGACCGGCTTCGACTGGGACTGGGAGGCCGATCACGCCGAAGGTATCGCAGAGGAATCAAGGGAATACCTGAGAAAGGAATCCGAGCCCGCGCTCTGCGGGGAGCCCTCCTTCGTCAAATTCGTCTTCCGGCCCTCTGTCCCGGGCATGCAGAGCGTGACCTTCAGATACCGCAGGAGCTGGGAAAGCACTCCTCCGCTCCGGACCTTCAATCTGCGTTTCGAGCTGAAGCAGGACGGAAGGATCTCCCTCCCGCGGCATGATTTTACAGAATAACAAAACACAGCAAATACCGCCCGCCGCTTTTCTTTTAGGCGGGCGGTATATCCTTCAATCCGCCGAAACACGGATCGCATATCCTGCGTTTCATCAGCTAATTATGCAAATTATATCTTGCGTTTTATCAGTTTATCGTGCAAACAATATCCTGCGTTTTATCAGATTATTGCGCAAATAATATCTTGCGTTTTATCAAAAGATGTGGTATAATTGAGCAGTGCTTTACAGAAAGTCGGTGAACGAATGGAAATCCAGAGAAAGATTTACGACAAACTCCGCGAATGGAAAAAAACGACCAACGGCAAAAAAGCGCTGTTGATCGAAGGCGCTCGCAGAATCGGCAAATCCACAGTCGCGGAAGAGTTTGGCAAGAAAGAGTATAAATCATATATTCTTATTGACTTTAATAAGACGCCCAAAAAAGTGCGAGATCTTTTTGACGATTTTACAAATCCTGACGTGTTCTTCCAATCGCTTTCTCTCGAATACAATACCCGCCTGTACCGCAGAGAGAGTCTATTTATCTTTGACGAGATCCAGAAATTCCCGAAAGCTCGCGAGATGATCAAGTATCTGGTCGCGGACGGAAGATACGATTATCTGGAGACCGGCTCTCTTATCTCTATCAAAGAAAACGTAGAAGGTATTACCCTCCCATCCGAAGAGCGGAAACTGCGCATGTATCCATTGGATTTCGAGGAGTTTGCTTCATTCCTCGGAGAAGATCTCCTGCTTGAATATATAGCAGATTGTTACACAAAAAAAGTCCCTTTGGAACGAACCTTGCACAATAAAGCAATGCGTCTGTTCAAAGAGTATATGCTGGTTGGCGGGATGCCTCAGGCTGTGAAAGCTTATATACACGGCGATCGGGATTTCGCGTTGGCTGATATAGAAAAGCGGGATATTCTCAATCTCTACCGCGATGACATCCGAAAAGCCGCAAGAAAATACAGTTCAAGGGTTTCTGCCATTTTTGAAAATGTTCCTGCGTATCTTTCAACACATGAGAAAAAAGTTACGTTGAGCAACATAGAGAAAGGCGCGACTTTTGACAAATATGGCGATCCTTTCTTTTGGCTCGACGACTCCATGATTTGCAATTTGTGTTACAGATGCAACGATCCCGACGTAGGTTTGGCACTGAACAAAAACAACTCATACGTCAAATGCTATCTCGGGGACACCGGGCTTCTGGTAAGTCTTGCTTTCAGCGAAAACGAACTGGCGGATACCAATCTCTACAAGCAGATAATGGACGGAAATCTGTCTGTCAATCAGGGAATGCTCTACGAAAACGCTATTGCGCAAATAATCGCAGCAAAAGGGAAAAAGCTGTTTTTCTACACAAGATATAACGAAGAAAAACACAGAAACGATATCGAGATCGACTTTTTACTGTCTAACGAGAGCAAAACCAAGTTCAGGATCATTCCGATTGAGGTTAAATCTTCCAAGAATTATTCTACTGTGTCGCTCGATAAATTTGATAATCTCTTCTCCAGAAGAATCAGTGAATCAATAATCATCCACCCGAAGAATCTCGTCCAAATGGATAACATGATCAAAATTCCACCTTATATGGCATTTGCCGCTTTATAAGTCAGATTGATATGAGAACACATAAATGGACATTTTCTCAGGAATCAAGGATAGCAAAAAGTTCAATAAATGCTATCGTTAACCATGATTTGCCGGGGAAAACTATTTCATTTTTTGTTGGCCCAATATTTGTGTTTTATTGGTTTCCTCCTTTGAAATGGAGAAAACACACGGTTGGGGCAGAATACCATGTTTTATTTACGGAAAGCTTGTTGTTCTTTGGGGCGTTCAAAAATCATAATGGCAACTCTCATCTTTATGGTATTTCTTTTTATTCTGTAATACTGAAAGTGATTATAATCTTTCTTTTCCTTTTCAGATTGATTGATCCTTCCTTAACGTCAAATGAATTTTTGATAGGTTTAGGCTTAAGTTCTTTTTGGTACGGCGGGTTTTTATTGTTATCTCAAAAAGATGAGGATTCAATTAACGATAGTTTTAATTGCTTTTTGGAAAGAAATGGATTTCGTAGATTTTTGAATAATCAATAAAAACGCATCGGTAGGGAAAACATTGTTTCAGAATGATCCTTCCTGAAAACTCGTTTGGTTGCCGGTGCCTTTTTTTCAGGTCCGTCCGACATTTACAGATAATTGATCTTTTCTCTTGACAAACATCATATCATAGTATATAATCTTTTATAATCTCAAATGATAGGCGGACGATAATGAATGATTTGATTAAGGCAATTCGGTTTAGGGCAAAAATGAATCAGGAGCAGTTTGCCTCAGCGCTTGGCACCACTCCTCTTTCCGTCAATCGCTGGGAAAACGGAAAAACTCTTCCCAATCGCATGGCGCAAAAGCAATTGTATAACTTCTGTAAAGAACGGTCGATCGACGTTGCGGACCTCATCATTGAAACAAAAACAGTCCGGGATACCGGAAACAGGCTTGTTCTCTATCACGGATCAAAGAAAGGGATCTCCGGGGAAATTGCGCCAATCAGCCGGGAAGAATGTGATTTCGGAAGCGGTTTCTACATGGGGACAAGTACACTTCAGCCGTTGTCGCTCATATGTAATGAAGACAAACCGAAATTCTATGCGGTTGAACTGGATTTGACCGGGCTGAAAGTCCTGAACGTTGAGATCGGTATCGATTGGGCAATGCTGATCGCATACCACCGAAAAGAAATGGAAAGCGCGAAAGGAACGGCAGTTTACGAAAAATACGCACATATGGCTGACGGTTATGACGTGATCATCGGATATATTGCCAACGACCGTATGTACACCGAACTATCCCGTTTCTTCAACCGAACGCTCACAGACGTTGCGCTGATCAACTGCATTTCCGCGCTCGATCTCGGCAGACAGTATGTTGCCGTTTCAGAAAAAGCATGTCGACAGATCAGAATACTGAAGGAAGAACCGATCTCGCAATTGGAACTTGCTCTGCTCAAAGATATCAGCGCTAAAAGAAGAAAAGAAGGCGTTGCCCTGGCGGAAGAAATCGAAATCAAGTATCGTCGGGAAGGCAAATTCTTTGACGAAATCCTGAGAGGCGAGTGATATGCTGAATTCATTACAACTGACTTTGTGTGATACGCAAGGGCAACTGTTTGAGCTTGCGGCTGAACGAGGGTATGCGAGCGAAGCGTTTATAAAATCGTATATGATGTCATCGGTAGCGGCAGATATGGATAAAGAGTTTCATCATGTCCAATGGGCAGGTAAAGCCTATATTCTCTCCCGAATGGAAGAAGAACTTTCCGGTGTGCTGACCAAAAGCGGCGGGATTTACGACAACGAGACCCTGTATTGGACCGGATATATCTACCGATACTGGCATTTTTACACCGGCGAGAGCAGCCGTGAGATCTATAAGCAGGCCCCGGCAGGGACGATGAACGCGGTATATCTCATGTACCACACCATGAGTCCGGAACTGGCGATAGATCGCTTAAAGGAAGCATCCGGCAAAAAGAATTCGCATACCTATTGACAAACGGCGAAAGATCTGTTATAATAGTTAGCGAATGTTAACCGACAGGGCCGCGGGCCCTTTATTCAAGCAAAACCGGTTAACCAGTGTTAACCGAAGGAGGATATAATGCACATCGTACAGTTCTATAACGTTTCGAAGATCTACAAAGCCGGAGACCACGAGCTGCGGGCGCTCGACCGTGTCAGCTTCACGCTCGACGAGGGAAAATTCGTCGTCATACTCGGCCCGTCTGGCGCGGGCAAGAGCACCCTGCTCAACCTGCTCGGGGGTCTTGACAGCCCGAGCGAGGGTACCATCACCGTCGCGGGAGCGGATATCTCAAAGCTTTCGGACAACGAGCTCGCCGACTACCGCGCGTCGACGGTCGGTTTCGTCTTCCAGTTCTACAATCTGATCCCGACGCTGACGGTCTACGAGAACGTAAAGCTTGTTTCGGAAATATCGAAGGACGCGCTTGACGCGAAGGAGATCATCGGGAAGGTCGGTCTGCTCGACCACCTGAACAATTTCCCCGCCGAGCTTTCGGGCGGCGAACAGCAGCGGATCTCGATAGCGCGCGCCATAGCGAAGAACCCGAAGATACTGCTCTGCGACGAGCCTACCGGCGCCCTCGATTCAGGTACCGGAGTCATGGTGCTGAAACTGCTGCTTGACATGGCGAAAAACTACGGCAAGACGATCGTCATCGTCACGCACAACCAGAATATCGCGAAAATGGCTGACGTCGTGATCCGCGTAAAGAACGGAAGGATCCGCGAGATAACAGAGCAGGACAATCCGATGTCGGCCGACGAGGTGGAGTGGTGATGCTTATCCGCAAGCTGCTCCGCACCGCGTGGAGCTACAAGTCACAGTTTATCTCGATGATCATCATGATGACGCTTGGGATCGGCATCTTCCTCGGCTTCAATATGGAATGGAAGACCATCGAGTATGACGTCGGGAATTTCTTTGAAGAGACGAAATACGCCGATTACCGGCTCTATTCCGAAACAGGATTTTCAAAAGACGACCTCGAAAAGATCTCCTCGATCGAAGGCGTGGACGCGGCGACGAGGTATCTCTCGGTCAATCTTGACATAAAGGGAGAAGGCAAAAAAGCCCTCGCGGTCGACGTTTCTGAGAATTACACCGTATCGACATTCACGCTGATGAGCGGCGAGGGATACGACGAGACCGGCGACGGCATCTGGATGTCGGACAAATTCGCGGCGCTCAACGTTATCTCGGTCGGCGACAGGCTGACGCTTGAATTTCAGGGAACCGAAGTTGAATGCGAAGTCGCCGGGCTCATAAAAGCCGGGGAGCATATGATCTGCCTCGCCGACGCGAACCAGGTCATGCCGGATTTCAACACCTTCGGCTACGCGTATATTTCACCGGCGAAACTCGGCGCCGTCATCCGCGAGAAGGCGCTTAATACCCTGTCGGGCGAGCTGCAGAAGACCGGAATGCCGGCAGACGCCGCAAAGACGCAGGCCGAGGCGATGCTGACCGACGATATGCTGACCGAAGCGACCGACCGCGCCTTCCCGCAGATAAACCTGCTCTCAAAGCTTGAAAAATCCGAGCTCGAAGACGCCGTGAAGGAAAAACTCGGCAGAACGCTGATGGTAGTGTCAAAAGAGGACCACGCAGTATACAAGGAAGCGATGGGAGAGGCGACCGAAGGCAAGGCGATGGGATCGATCCTCCCCGTCCTCTTCCTCGCCATCGCGATCCTGACGATGGTGACGACGATGCACCGCATCGCCACACAGGAGAAGACGCAGATCGGCATACTCAAAGCGCTCGGATTCAAAAACCGCACGATACTCCTCCACTATTCCTTCTACGGCCTCATTATCGGCATCCTCGGGTCTGCGCTCGGCGGGGTGCTCGGATACATCGTATGCAAGCTCGTCATGAGCGAGGACGGCATGATGGGCACCTATTTCGACATGCCCGACTGGTCGGCGGCGACGCCCGCCTTCTGCTGGCCGGTGATCGCCGGAACGGTGCTCCTCCTCGCGCTCATCAGCTTCCTCTCGGTCCGCGCGCAGCTTCGCGGCACGGCGGCCGACGCGCTCCGTCCCTATACGCCGAAAAAAATGAAGAAGTCTTTCCTTGAAAAGCTTCCTCTGCTTGACAAAATGAACTTCGCGGAGAAATGGAACCTGCGCGACCTTATGCGCCACAAGAGCCGCTTCGCGATGACGCTGGTGGGCATCATCGGCTGCATGATACTGCTTGTCGGCGGACTCGGCATGCGCGACACGATGGCGGGCTTCCTCGATCTCCTCGACAACGGAGTTTCGCACTACGCGACGAAGGTCAACATCGTTGAAAACGCCGACCGCGAAAAGGCCGACCGGCTGATCGCCGATCTTGACGCCGACTGGGAGAGCTATTCGGGGATCAGCATCGACGGATACACCGCGACGCTTGATATCGTCCACAACGACAGGGGCCGGTTCGACGTCATCGATGAGGACAACAGGCCGATAAAACTGCGCGACGACGGCGTATATCTCTGTCTGCGGCTTGCCGACAGGGCGAATATCGGCGAATATCTCGAGTTTTCACCCTACGGCGGCGAGGAGACCTACCGCGTAAAAGTCGTCGGATACAACCGCTCGATTATGACCGAAAGCGTCACGATGACCGACAGATACGCCGACGAACTCGGGATCAAATACACTGTTTCCGCCGTGTATACAAATAAGGATTCAAGCGAAATTCCTTCATCCGAGCTGATCTCGGGCAAGCAGGACAAACGGCAGCTGATGGACAGCTTCGAAAGCTTTGTCGAGATCATGGATTCAATGGTGCTCATCCTCGTCGTTGCCGCCGTGATCCTCGGGATCGTGGTGCTCTACAACCTCGGCGTGATGAGCTACGTCGAACGCTCGCGCGAGCTTGCGACGCTGAAAGTGCTCGGCTTCCGGAGCAAAAAGATCGGCCGGCTCCTGATCACGCAGAATATCTGGCTGACGGTGATCGGCGTCGTTCTCGGACTGCCTGCAGGCGTCGGGACGCTCCAGTGGATGATCTCGGCTCTCGCGGGCGAGTACGAAATGAAGCTGATGCTCGGACCGCTGACATACTCGGTCTCGATCCTGCTCACCTTCGGCGTGTCGCTCTTCGTAGGCTGGATGGTGGCCCGGAAAAACCGGAAGATAGACATGGTCGAAGCGCTGAAGAGCGCGGAATGAGCAGAAATGCTCGATAAAATGATGCTTATTCAGGCAAAAAACGAAAAAGATCGGCAAATGTCACGGTTTCCCGGCCGTGACATTTGCGGGGCTGTTAAAAAACCTGAGGTTTTTAAACAGCCCCTTCTGTATAGAGCGGAGACCGGATCTCCCTGCCGCGTTAAATCTCTGAACCGGATTCGCCGGTAATCTTTGCCACAAGGTCTTCGGGAGAGAGAATTCTGACCGAAGTGTTTTTGAAATCCCGAAGATTCCTTGTGACGATGCAATCAACCCGTTCTCTTATTGCGGTTTCTGTCATAACCGCGTCTTCGTAATCGGATATTCCGGAAAGGAGCGCTTTTCTGCAGTCGATT
>ONVJ01000270.1 GCA_900321265.1 uncultured Eubacteriales bacterium | reverse complement strand
GGCAGGGTAACCTGCCGAGAAAAACGCCGTGGGGTTGTTTAAAAACTCGGCACGCGAGTTTTTAAACAACCCCCTTTTGCCATTTTTTAATCAGTCCGCCTGCGTCTTGAAGCCGTCGGCGTATGCGGTCGCAAGCCGGTCGCACCTTTCGTTGTAAGGATGTCCGGAATGACCTTCTATCCATTCGAAAGAAACCGCGTGCTTTTCGCAGAGATCGGTTAGCTTCTCCCAGAGATCGCAGTTGAGCGCCTGAGATCTGTCAGCTTTTTTCCAGCCGTTTTTTCTCCAATTTTCAACTCTCCCGAGGTTGATCGAATCGACGGTGTATCTTGAGTCGCTGACGACCCTGACCCTGCTTCTGACATTGAGCGCCGAAAGAGCTGATATCACGGCGGTCAGTTCCATTCTGTTATTGGTGGTCGCTTCCTCGCCTCCGGCGAGGATCTTCTCGTTCTGACCGTAAACTATTATCGCTCCCCATCCGCCCCGGCCGGGATTCCCCCTGCAGGCACCGTCGGTGTATATGACGACTTCGGGCAGTGCTGTTTCCATGATGAATCTGTTAGCTCCTTGTATCGGTTCGTTTTTCTTTCCATATGATTTTACCACAATTCCGAGATTATTTCAACCATGAATTTTGAATTGGATAAAAATTCAGTCTTCGCCCGGTTTTTGGTGGAATACGGGCCTGAAATCGCGGAATTTGAATTTTTAAGTAACAAAATATTTCAAAAACGGTGATATTTACTGTTGATTTTTTCTGTTTTTTGTAGTATAATAAATTATTATTAAATTTTTAAAGGAAAACCGTTCAGCCATGAATACCAGTTTATCGATGGAAAAGGACTTCAAATATCTTGCCGACAGGTACAATCCCGACGGTGAGTTCGAAAACAAGCTCTATGTTCAGTGCAACGCGAAGCGGGGGCTCCGCAACGCGGACGGCACGGGTATCGTCGCCGGGATCACGAGGATAAGCAACGTTCACGGATATCTGGTTGACGAATACGAGCGTGTGCCGGTCGACGGTGAGCTCTTCTACCGCGGGATAAACATATCCGACCTGCTTGACGCCTGCACCGAGGAGGACAGATTCGGTTATGAGGAGGCATCCTGGCTTCTGCTGTTCGGGGAGCTTCCTACCCGAAAGGATCTCGAGCTCTACAGCCGGCTTATAGAAAACTGCCGCAAGATCCCGAACAATTTTATCGACGACGTTATAATGCGCGTACCCAGCAACGATCTGATGAACAAGCTGGCGGGCAGCGTTCTGGCGCTCTATCCTTACGACATAAATCCCGACGACACCTCCGAGGTCAATTCGCTCAGGCAGTCGATGGAGCTTATCGGAAGACTGCCTGTCATGATGGTCGCCGCATATCAGGCCAAGAGAAGGGCATACGACTATAAGAGCATGTATCTTCACATGCCGCTCGACGGCCTTTCCACCGCCGAAAACATCCTTTCGACTCTCAGAGCCGACAGGAAGTACACCCGCGAGGAGGCGCTGCTGCTCGACCGCTGCATGATCCTGCACGCCGAGCACGGAGGAGGAAACAACTCCGCCTTCGTCTGCCGCGCCGTCACCTCATCGGGCACCGACATTTATTCGGCGATCTCGGCCGCCATAGGGGCTCTCAAGGGCCCGAGACACGGCGGCGCGAATCTCAAGGTCTGCGCGCAGCTCGACGAGCTTAAGGCGAATATAAAGGACGTCCGAGACGACGACGAGATCACCGCCTATCTGAAGAAGATCCTCGCGAAAGAGGCGGGGGACGGATCGGGTCTGATCTACGGCATGGGGCACGCGGTCTATACGCGCAGCGATCCCCGCGCAATACTTCTCAAGAGAGAAGCGAAAAAGCTGGTCGCCGCCAAAGGATTTGAGGAGGACTTTATCCTGCTTGACGCCGTAGAGAGGCTGTCGCCCGCGCTGCTGAACGAGAAGAAGGAATTCGCGACCGGCATCTGCGCGAACGTCGATATGTATTCCGGCCTTGTATACAGCATGCTCGGCATACCGAGAGAGCTCTTCACTCCGCTCTTCGCCGTCGCGAGGATGTCGGGCTGGTGTGCGCACAGGCTCGAGGAGATCCAGACCAGCCGCCGCATCATGCGCCCGGCATACCGGCCGCTCTCCCAGAAGCGGGAATACACAAAGCTCGCCGACAGGTGACCTGCTTCCGGAGCGGGATATCCTGTGCCGTCCCCAAAGGCGGCTGACAATTGACAGATCAAGGAGGATAAGTGATATGGGACAGACAATCGCTGAAAAGATCATATCTGCGCACCTGCTGTCGGGCAGCATGGTAAAGGGAGAGGAGATAGGTCTCAGGATCGATCAGACCCTGACGCAGGACGCCACAGGGACCATGGCATATCTTGAATTCGAGGCGATGGGTATCCCGCGTGTCAGGACCGAGCTTTCGGTCGCCTACATCGATCACAACACCCTTCAGTCGGGTTTTGAAAACGCCGACGACCACCGCTATATCGCCTCCGCCGCGAAAAAGTTCGGACTGAAGTTTTCAAGACCCGGAAACGGGATCTGCCATCAGGTCCACCTTGAGCGGTTCGGAGTTCCCGGAAAGACGCTGATCGGCTCAGACAGCCATACCCCGACAGGCGGTGCTCTCGGGATGCTCGCCTTCGGCGCCGGAGGCCTCGACGTCGCCGTCGCCATGGGCGGAGGGGCATATTACATTACGATGCCGAAGATGACAAGGATCAACCTTATCGGGAGCCTCGGGCCCTGGGTCTCGGCAAAGGATATAATCCTCGAGGTCCTGAGGATCATGTCTGTCAAGGGGGGCGTCGGCAAGATCATCGAGTACGGCGGGGAAGGGGTTATCGGACTTTCGGTCCCCGAAAGAGC
>ONVJ01000272.1 GCA_900321265.1 uncultured Eubacteriales bacterium | reverse complement strand
TTTGTTCATATTTCTATTATATCACAAACATATTGCGATACTGTTACAAACCACTCTATGAGCTAAAAAGATTTGTGCGGTATTGCCCTAATACAGGAACACAACGCAACAAGCGGATACGGCGAATGAGGTCGTTCTTTTTGCGTTCCACGCGGTCAGCCGGGGAATCCTCCGGTGTTGATGTAGAGCGCGGTAGAATCGCCGGGGGATTCCTCAAGGGCCTTCAGCGCGCCAAAGAACGCAGGCGTGTTGTAGGTCCGGTCGAGGATCACTCCTTCGGATTCGATGACCGAACTCCGCAGCGCAAGCTGTTCGGGAGTCGCGTCTCCGTAAGCGCAGCCCCCGTCTGAGACATCGGCGTCTGCAGAGTCGGGACAGCCCGGCAGTATCGCCGACGCGGCCCGGAGAAGTCTTCCGATGCCCTTGCGGCAGCCCGCCGGCGTGTTGCCCACGGCTATCCCCGTTATCCTCGGAGTGCTGACGCCGGCCGCCGAAAGGACCGCCGATCCGGCGAGCAGTCCGGTCATCGAAGTTCCGCTGGCGCAGGGAATGAAGACGCGCTCGGGCGCGACGCCGTAGCCGTCGAGGGTCATGAGCGCCGATGCGATGACGTCGGCAAAAGCCGAGGCCGCCTGCGGCGTGTGTCCGGCGTTCGGGACGGTGTATACCTTGAGCCCGCTTTCAGAGAGTTCCCTCGAGTATTCGGCGATCCGCAGCATGGCGGCAAAGCTTCCGATATACTCGATCACGGCGCCGAGAGAGGCGGCTATCGTCAGGTTGTTCACGCCGGACGGCAGGCCCTCCGCGGGAGGATCGGCGGTGATGAGCAGCCGGCAGCCGATCCCGAGCCTCGAGCATACCTCCGCGGTGACTCTTATATGGTTGGAATAAGGACTCCCAGACGTCACTATGACGTCGGGTTTTTCGCTGAGTATCACCGGCAGCAGGCACTCATAGAAGCGCACCTTGTTGCCTCCGAAGGCGAAGCCGTCGGGATCGTCGCGCCACATCCAGAGGGGATGTCCGCCCGGCTCTGTCTTCAGCCTGAAGAGCTGAGGGGGACGGTCGACGAGAGGGTATTTTTCGGCTGAGGGAAAAAGCATAGAGTTCATGACAAGGGATCCTGTATTGTTTTTGAAAGATCCGGGCGGCGGGCATAAGGCCGCCGCCCGGAGAGGATATCAGAGTGATGTCATCCCGGCGCGCATGGCGGCCCTGTCGAGCTTTCCGTTGCGGTTGTGAGGAAGTCCCGCGCGCCAGACGAATTTTGACGGGATCATATACTTCGGCAGCTTTGCCGCCAGCGCCCGCCTGAGCTCCCTTGAGATGTCCGACGGGGCGGAGAAGAAGAGGACGATCCTTTCCTTTTCCGGGTCGTAGAAGCAGGCGGCCTCGCCGACTCCCTCGCAGGACACCGCCGCGGCCTCGATCTCGCCGAGCTCGATGCGGTGGCCCATATGCTTTATCTGACTGTCCTTTCGCGAGACGCAGACGAGCTCGCCGGCCGCGTCATATCTGCCGGTGTCGCCGCTGAAGTAGACTCTTCCGCTGAAATCCCCGACGGTTATCTCCCGGAAGACAGAGGCGGTCTTTTCGGGGTCGCCGAAGTAGCCCTCGGCAAGACCGGGACCGGCGACGCAGATCTCGCCTTCATCCGACTCGGCGTATGCTTCGCCCTCCTTCTTCAGAAGGAAGACGCGGGTCCCCGGGAAGGGGCGGCCGACGGGCAGGATGTCGGAGTCGTCAAAGTCGCCGCTCACCCTGAAGTAGCAGGAGTTGCCGGCGACCTCGGTCGATCCGTAGAGATTGACGAACTCGGCGTCCGGCAGAGCGCGCCTCCAGACGTTCAGGTACTTCACCGGCATCTTTTCGCCGACGAAGAGCACTTTTTTCAGGAATTCGGGCTTTGAGACCGAAAAAACATCGAATTTTGCCGCCGATACCAGCGCCGACGGCACCCATACCGCCGTCGAGATCCGGTGTTCGTTGAGCATGTCGACGAGCTTTACCGGGAAGGCGAAAGCCTTCGCCGGAAGGATGACACATGAGGCTCCCAGCCTGACGGTCGAGTATATGTCCTTCGTCGAGGCGTCGAAATAAAAGGGGATCTGGTTTCCGAATATCTCCTCTTCCGAAAAGCCGAAGGTGCTGTCGTAGACCCCGGTAAAGGATTCCATGGCGGCGCGCGACTTGACGACGAGCTTCGGGGTCCCGGTCGAGCCCGAGGTGAAAATGCCGAACATCGGGCTGTCCGCCGGGCGTCCCGGCAGATCCCGGCGGGAGGCTTCGGCGGCCGATGTCCAGACTTCGCGGGGGATGTAGGGACAGCCGTTCTCTTCGCAGATATCCGAAAATCCGCCGTCGGGAAGCGACGAGGCGTTTATCAGTGCGGCGGGACGGCAGAGCGCCGTCATCAGCTTCAGCCGCTCGGGAGGAAGCTCGGCGTCAATCGCGGCATACCATCTTCCTGCGGCCGCCGCGCCGAGAAAGGCAGCGACTGCAAGCGGGCTCCGGTCGGTGAGAACGGCGACCGGAAGGTCGCCGCCGGGGCCGCCGGCAGCCGACATGATCGCTCCCGCGGCCCTGAGGACGGCGGAGGCGAGCTCTGAGTATGTCAGCCCGAATCCGGTCTCTGCCTCGAGAAATGCCGTCTTGCCGGGCTGAGTTTCGGAGAAGGAAAAGAGACTGTCCAAATATATATTTCTGTTCTGCAATTTCCGACCTCCGGCATAAAAGCCGTTTCATAATGTCAGGGTGCTTGAGTTGATGACCGGAGCCGATCCGGGCAGGATTCCTCTTGCTTCGGACCCGGATGCCGCGGGATCAGTACTGAGTGTAGATGAACCCGGAGGCGTCGTATCCGAGACCGTATACGCCGAAAACGGCGACCGCGGCGAGGCAGAGGACCTCAAGGGCGACTCTGAGGACCGCGCGGCCTTTGAGCAGCGCCCTGACGCTGTGTCCCTCGGATCGCTCCTGTATCAGCGATACCGTAAAGAGGGCGGCAAGTCCGATAAGGAGAGGCAGGCAGGACAGGGCTATCTTTCCCAGGCCTCCTTCCTTCTCGATCTGCGCGGAAAGCAGGTCGAAGCGCATCGACGAGAACATCTTCCGGTAGTACTGCATCGCGTATCCGACCGAGGGGGCGCGGGATATGACCCTGGTAAGCGTGATCAGAATGAAGGTCCTGACCGACCGGAAGATCCTCCAGACGAGCAGGGAATCCATCTTCAGCGGCTTCCTGATCTTAACGAAGAGGGGCTCGCAGAGGGTCGAGACCATGATTATCACGCCGTTGAAGACGCCGAAGAGGATCTCGCCCCAGTTGGCGCCGTGCCAGATCCCGACGATGGTGAAGAGGATGAGCGAGAGCAGGCTGACCGGCAGCGTCCGGGCGATGAACTTGCCGAATTTCTTCTTCAGGAATTTGGAGAATTTCGCGAAGCCCGGCGAGAGCGCCATCGGATAGAAGACATAGTCCTTGAGCCACTCGGAGAGGGAGATATGCCATCTGTTCCAGTAGTCGGTCAGATCGGTGGCGAAATAGGGGCGCCTGAAGTTCTCCGCCATCTTTATACCGAAGCATTCCGAGATGCCTTCGGCGATGTCGATCCCGCCCGAGAAGTTGGTGTAGAGCTGAATGCCCCAGGCCGTCATGCCGATCCAGAGCTGGGCTCCGCCGATCTCGTGGAAGCCGGCGTATCCGCTCCCCGGAGTGTTTATCACTTCATAGGCGTTTGAGGCGACAAGCACGTTCTCGGTTATGTATGACACCGCGGGGGCAGCCGCGGCGGCGATCACTAGCATCTTGAAGCAGCCCCAGAGTATCAGCCTCAGACCGTCCGCGAAGGATTCGCGGTCAAATTCATGTTCTGCGGCGAGCCGCGGGCCGGTGACGTCGAACCTCGGGATCGGGCCCTGCAGCATCTGGGGGAAATATGTCATGTAAAGCGCGAACCTGAAGGGGTTCTTCTCGGGCGGATATTTGCCCCGCGAGACGTCGACGATATACCCGACCGCCGCGAAGGTGTAGTATGAGAGCCCCAGCGGGAGGACGAGCCCGAGGCCCGGAAAGCTTCCGCCGAAGAGGGATACCGCGTTCGAGAGGATGAAGTCAAGGTATTTTACCGCGATCAGGATGCCGAGATCGACGGCGAGCGCCAGCGCGACGAAGAGCTTCCCCCGGGCTTCGGCTTTCTTTGAAGCCTTTTTGTAATCCTCCCTGGAGAGGGTCTTTTTAAGCTCGGGCGCCCGGGCGGCGAAGTCGGATGCCGTCCTGCCGGCGGCGATCGCGCAGAGATAGGTGACCGCCGTCGAGGCGAGAAGGTAAATGATGTATTTCGGCCCCGAGAAGAGGTAGAAGACTATGCTCGCCGCCAGCAGCAGATATGGCTGCGTCTTCTTCGGCAGCGTATAATAGAGTATCAGCGCCGCGGCAAAGAAGACGGCGAAGCCGAGTGAGAGAAAAGACATGGCTTCTCCCCGGCGTCAGTCCTGAAGCCTTTCGACCAGAGCCGCCATCGCGTCGGCGGAATTGAAGTTCTCGGGAACGAGATCGACGACGGTGATGTTTATGTCGAAGGTGTCGTTGAGCTCGCCGACGAGTGAGACTATGTCAAA
>ONVJ01000273.1 GCA_900321265.1 uncultured Eubacteriales bacterium | reverse complement strand
GCGTCGTTGTCGTCATTGTCTTCAGCTTCGTCGGCGTCGTCGTAGTCATTGTCGTCATCGTCGGCGTTATCGTCGTCGGACTCCTTCTCGGGGAAGATCAGATCCTCGAGAAGAAGAAACTCTTCAAGATCGTCGTCTTTCATCATTTTCGGCTCCAGTCGGGATCGATCCCGGATCGTTCGGCACCGCTCATGTCATCAAGGGCAGCTGCCGTCCTGTTTATTATACAGCTTTTTCCGCAGAAAAACAACACAAAAACAGAGATAAGTGAAATTATGAAAAGAGTCAACGTCGTCGCCGCGGCGATAGTGAAGGACGGAAAGGTCTTCGCCACGCAGCGCGGATACGGGAAATACAGGGACTTCTGGGAGTTTCCGGGAGGGAAGATCGAGGAGGGCGAGACGCCCGCGGACGCGCTTCGGCGCGAGATCCGGGAGGAGCTGGACACCGAGATATCGGTCGGCGGGCAGGTCGGATCGGTCGAGTACGACTACCCCGATTTCCATCTGTCGATGCGCTGCTTCGCGGCGACGGTCGAGCGCGGCGAGCTGCTTCTGAAGGAGCACGAGGCGGCAAGATGGCTGGGCCCCGACGAGCTTGGCGACGTCGAATGGCTGCCCGCCGATCTCTCGCTCCTGCCGGCGATCGCGGCGGAGCTGAGGAAGAATGACGGGGAAAAGGCTAATAAAGGATAAAGATAAAGATATAAAGAAGGGGCTGAAAGTCGTGACAGCCCCTTTTTGTTATTGGATCTTCTGCCTGCCGCTCCGCCTTTCTGCGGCCGGCTGCTCAATAAACGGTCAAACCGGGCAGATCCGGAACGGTATCGGTCGTCTGATAGGTCTTTCCGGTCTCTTTTGACGTGATCCTGTCGTTTTCGATCGTCAGCGAATACTCGGTCAGGTATGTTACCCCGTCCACTCTCTGAGACACCTTGAGATAGGTCACCGAATCCTCGCTGAAGCTGAAGAAATTCGCGTTCCCATAGGCATCGGTGTACTTTCCCATGTCATCGTCATCGTCATCGCCCTGCAGGGTCACCTGATGTGATTTGTCGACGACGGCATCGGCAAGCAACCTGCCCTTATCGGTCGCGATGACGAGGGTCGACGTGTCGGGATCCCAGCCGGAGGGAATGGAGAAGACTATATACTCTTTGTCCTTTCCCTTGAAGACCGACGCCTTGAAATCGCCTTCGAAGAGCTCAAAGGATATCCCTCCCAGATCGTCCGCGGCCTTGCATCCTCTCACATACTGCGTCGTCGAATCGTTGAAGAAGGCCCTTCCGACCGCGACGACCTCCGCGCTGAGAGTTTCTCCGTGAATGTCGACGTAATAATAGGTAAAGCAGGGATCCTGATCGATCACCGAGGAATCCATCTCAAACTGCACGGCGATCCTGCGGAACTCCCCGTTCACAGTCAGATCGCGGTACTCCCACCCCGGTCCGAGATCGACCGAGAAGGGGATCCTGTCCATCAGCGAATCCTGATAGGACTTAGCCGATCCTCCGGAATCCGACGGCCCCTGCGTCTGTGATCCGCCGCCCCCGTGATCAGCTTCATTCGACGGATCCCGGGTGTTCCGGTCGAACAGGCAGCCCGAAAGCGTCATGACGATTAACGCCAGCAGGAGCGCGAGGACAGTTATCTTCATTTTTTTATCCATAACTCATCACCATCCTTTTTCACAGCATTATATGGGTTATCTTGACATTTGTCAAGGCAAATCACGGAATTTTTACGAATTTCTTGATTTTTATCACGAAATTCTGTGTTTTTTCGTGATTCGGGCAATTTTGCTCTTGACAATATAACGGTTTGCCGTTATAATATTGATGAGGTAGGTGAACATCATGAGCATTAACGAAATAATAAATCAAAAACGTTTATCCAAATACCGTGTTGCCAAAAACAGCGGGATCCCGTATATGACGCTGAATGATATCTGTAACGGAAAAGCGCGGATCGACAAATGCAGCGCGGATACGGTCTACAAACTGGCCAAAGAACTGAATGTGTCAATGGAAGAATTGCTGGAACCGTATATGTCGCCTCGTCCCTCTTTTGATCTTTTCAAAAGCAACGTTTGTCACCGCCTGAAAGAACTGGGCGACATCGGCTTTCTGATCGATACCATCGAAAGCAACGATATCACGACCTACTACAAAAAAACATGGTATCCGGAAAGCCTGTATCTGCTCGCTATGGTGGATTATATCAGCAGGATCAACAATGTTCCGCTTTGCGATGCATATAATGAGATCCGTAAATCGAAGCTGAAAAATCCCGTTTATCCGTCGAGCGTCATCGTCGCATCCGCCGTATCAAAAGATGAGAGCGTCAAGGAAAGAGCAGCGGCTGAGTCGATCCCGGAATTCATGCGATTCAATATCGTAGAAAGTGATGTAAGGAATGTCATCTGATAATTCAAACGTGTTTCAGAAAGAGAATCTCGACTTTTATCTGAAAGAGCTTGCAAAAGAGTATAAAAGGCTCGCGGGCAAAAAAATGCCGGCAGACAGATGAAGATGATCCGCTTTGAGACGCCGGAATATCTGGTGAGGCTTATGGAGAAGGGAAACGCCGCGGAGCTGCGGGAGGTACAGAGGCTCAGGTACAGGTATCTCCTGGCCGAGTTCGATCCGGCGAAGAACGACCCGCACGGCCTTGACGACGACGGCTTTGACGCCTTTTCCGACTCGGTCCTCGTGATCGAAAAGAAGACGGGGCGGATCGCCGGGACATACCGGCTGGCGACCGATGAGACGCTGAAGGGCCGGCCCTTCAAGTCGGAGGAGGAGTTTGACATCTCCGCCCTCAGGGCCGCGCCGGGCGGGATCGCCGAGGCCGGCAGAGCGGTCGTGCACGGGGACTGCCGGAACGGCGCCGTGATCGGCCTCCTCTGGAAGGGCCTCCTCTCCTACGCCGCGGAGCGCGGCCTGCGCTACGTGATCGGCACCTGCTCGATGCACGGCACCGATCCCGCGCCCTACGAGGACTGCACGTCGCTGCTCAGAGCCCGCTATATGAGCGAAGATTTTGACGTCCGCGCAAAGCACGACGCCTTCGAATACGGCAGGAAGACCGGCCTGTCGGAAGAGGACGTGCAGATCCCGAGCCTCCTCGGCGCCTATCTCAGATTCGGCGCCCGGGTGTCGCGGGACGGCTTCATCGACTATGACTTCAACTGCTGCGACGTCATGATAATACTCGATCTTCGATCCGCCGACGAAAGGCTGATGCGGTTCATCATGCGGTGAG
>ONVJ01000275.1 GCA_900321265.1 uncultured Eubacteriales bacterium | reverse complement strand
ACGGCGGTCGGAAAGACGGCGAAAATGACGCCGGGATCGAGGAGGTCTACGCCGGTCCCGAGTTTTTCGGAGAGCCGGAAGAAGTGACCGACGAAGCGGCAGACGAAGTGACTGAGAAAGCGACCGGCGAAGCGACCGGGGAAAACCCGGAGGAGGACGGCGGCGGCACGGAAGAGGCTCCAAAGGAAGCTCCGGCTCCCGCTGAGGAAGATGAGAAGTCCGAATCGGCAGCTGCCGGATCCGAAAAGGCTAAAGACGCGGATCCCCGGCCGGCGGGACCGGAATTTCCGCCGCAGACCTTCATGGCCGTCTACGCCGGGCCCGCCTACTTCAACGGGGAGAATGACAGATTAGGATTTATGTCGGTCGGCGGCTTTGCTCCGGCGCCCTTCAAAATCAGCGAATTCTGCCCCGACTGCGGCGCCGGCGCCCGTGAGGGGGACAGATTCTGCCGCTCCTGCGGCAGAAAGCTCGGGAAATGACCGAAGGCGGGCTCTTTCCCTACGCGCTGAAGAGCGCGGTCTGGGAGATTACGCTTGCCTGCTGCTTCAGATGCACCTACTGCGGCTCGTCGGGCGGCAGAGCGAGGGAGAACGAGCTGACGACGAAGGAGTGCGTCGGCGTCGCCCGGCAGCTCGCGGAGATCGGCTGCCGCAGGGTCTCGATGATCGGCGGCGAGGTCTTCATGCGTCCCGACTGGGACGTCATTGCCGGAGCGCTGACCTCGCGCGGAGTGAAGGTCTGCGTCATAACCAACGGCTTTGCGATGTCGGATGACATCATCAGCCGGCTGAAGGCGGCACGTGTCGAATCGGTGGCGGTGTCGGTCGACGGAGTGCGAGAGGTCCACGACGCATTCAGGCAGAAGGGAAGCTTCGACCGCGCCTTCCGCGCGATCGGTTCGCTCCTAGGCGCCGGGATACCAGTTTCGGTGATAAGCGCGCTGCGCGCCGACAACGCGCCGCGTCTGCCCGAGTTTTACGAGGTGCTGAAGGACTATCGGATATTCGCCTGGCAGATCCAGGCATGCTCGCCGATGGGGAACGCGGCGTCGGGAGTCGACGTCGCCTTTGACGCCGGCGAAGTGATAAGGTTCGTCGCGAAGACAGCGCGCGAGGCGCCCTTCGCGGTCGGGATCGCCGACAACATCGGCTACTACACCCCCGAGGAGGGCGGTCTGCGCGGCCGCTCCGGCGTCAGCTTCGGCGGATGCTCGGCGGGGCTTGAGGCGATCGGCATCGACAGCGTCGGGAACGTCCGGGGCTGCGAGTCGATGTACGACGACGCCTTCATCGAGGGAAATCTCCGGGAGAAGACGCTGAAGGAGATCTGGGAGGATCCCGACGCCTTCGCCTACAACCGTAAGTTTTCGCCGGATATGCTCACCGGGGCCTGCGCGAGCTGCGTATGGGGCTGCATCTGCGCCGGAGGCTGCCGGTCTTACAACTATTTTGCGAATCACGGAAAGCTATATGAGAGTCCGCTCTGTGCGAGGGCGGGCGAAAAAAAGAAGAAAGAGAGTGATAAGACGAAATGAAGGACCGGAGACTGTTTAAGATCATTCTTCTTTTTATGACCGGCGGATTCATTCTGCTTCAGGGATGCGGCGGAGGAGGGGTCCCCGCCGTAACGGCCCTGCCCGGCACGGGTGAAGACGGTGAGACCGGGACGGGAGAGCCCGCGTCGGGTGAGACCGGGACCTCCGCTCCGGAGACTCTTCCAACCGAACCCGCGGAGCAGGTTCCGTCGGTGACGGACACCTCGTATATCAGCCGCGAGCAGGGGGAATTTCCGCTGCTGGGGTATTACGGCTGGCCTTCGGTGGCGGTCGATGAGAAGGACGTCACCTATGTCGTCGTCTCAAAGAGGCTTCACCATATCGATCCTTACGGCCGCGTCATGCTCTACAAAAGCTATGACAGAGGGCTTACCTGGGACGGAGGAAGCTGCATTTACGACACCGTCCTCGACGACCGCGACGCCGGAATCGTATACATGGGCGGAGGACGACTGCTCGTCACGACCTTTTCGCACGACGCTCCGCTCTATCTGAACAACACGAACGCTTCCTGGACATCCTGGCAGAAGTCGGTCAGCGCAGGGCAGCTGAAGGAACTGACCGATCTCTGGGCGTCGTCTCCCGAATCCGACCTGAAGGGCTGCTCGTCGTATATCATATCCGATGATTACGGCGAGACCTGGTCGGGGCGGCATCTCATGCCTCTGACCGCTCCGCACGGGCCGTCGATGATGAACGACGGAACGCTGATCTATCTCGGCGTACCGAAGGCTCCCGAATTCGCGACCGGGAAAAAGCTTGAGTCGGGGGTTTACTGCTACGTCAGCACCGACCGGGGAGAGACCTTCTCGGAAAGATCGAAGATCGGCGTCGATCCGGAATACAAAGCTTGCGAGGCATACGGAATACAGCTACCGGACGGCACCGTTGTCGCCACGGTGAGGACCGGCGATCTCTCCACGCTCTGTTTCCGGTCTGTTGACGGAGGATACACATGGACCGAAGCCGAAAAGGTCACCTACGGCGCTCCGGCGCACCTCGTCCTCTCGGCTGACGGGCGGACGGTCGTGATGTCATACTCGAAGCGGAAGGACACGACCGGGCAGTGCGTCAGACTCAGCACCGACGGAGGAGCGAGCTGGGGTAAGGAATACTATCTCAGCAGGCCGGCCGGCACTGCGGACTCGGATCTCGGCTATCCGGCCACCGCGAGATATTCCGACGGTTCCTTCATTACCGTCTACTACCAGAAGTGGAAGAACGACAGAAAGCCATGTCTGATGAGAACGCTCTGGACGCTGTCATAATGACACTTTTTACCCTCCTGTGCAATACCCTGCAAGTCAGTTGAAAAAACACACAGAGGACGAACATATGGCTGTCCGTCCTCTCCGTGGGCACTGTTATACTAAACATGCGAGATGGGCCCCGTCTGCGCCGCCGGCTGCCGGTCCTACAACTATTTCGCGAATCGCGGAAAACTCTACGAGAACAAGCTCTGCGCGCGAGCAAGCTCCGCGCGAGAGCCGGAAAAATCCGAATAATCGGTCCCTTATTTTTGTAAAGAAGAAAAAATGTCATCAAACGCTTGCATTTGATGACATTTTTTGATATAATATAATAGATAACTCAGAAAGGAGACAGATATTATGGCAAACACTTTGGTGCAATTCCGTACAGACGAAACCTCAAGAATCAAAGCGATGTTGATTTGTGAGCAGCTTGGCATAGATCTTCAAACATATATGCGTATGTGTATTTCACGACTGATTTCCGAAAACGGCATTCCATTCAGTATGAAAGTGCAGGACTCGTCCGGGAACAAAGGCATTCTTGCGCTGCGTGAGATGGGAAGGATTTCCGCCGAAAAAGGAAATGCAGAAATGACCTTGGAGGAGATCAACGCAGAAATTGCGAAAGCCAGAAAAAGCTTTGATGCGATGAACGGTGCGGGTACAGAATGAGATTTTTCGCTGTCATTGATACGAATGTGCTCGTCTCAGCAGCCATGAAACCCGAATCCGTGCCCGGTAAGGTGTTGGAACTGGTGTTGGACGGCTTGATCATTCCCATCTTCAACAAAGCGATCATGAAAGAATACCGCAACGTTTTGTTGCGACCGAAATT
>ONVJ01000276.1 GCA_900321265.1 uncultured Eubacteriales bacterium | reverse complement strand
TTGCGTAGTTCATGGCGAACAGGGTGCTCCGCTTTCTGAACGCCGGGGTGTCTGATGTGTTGAGATACTTCGGAAGCGCGTCGCCGAGCACGCGGCCGCCGAACCCGACGATGTTCTTCGTCGTGTCGACTATCGGGTATATTACGCGACCCCTGAAATAATCGTAGAGTCCCCTGCTGTTCTTTCCGCAGATGAAGGCGGCAAGCAGCTCCTCCTCGGTAAATCCCTGCTTCAGGAGCTTCGCGCCGACGGCGCCCGGGTCTTCGGGGGCGTAGCCGAGATAGAAGTGCTTTATCGTCGCCGGCGAGATCTGACGGGAGGTCAGGTATTCCATACCCTTCTTTCCGGTCTTTTCGTCGAGCAGATATGCGTGAAAGAGCCTGGCGGCTGCGATATTCAGTTCCCTGATCCGCTCTCTTGTCGGACCTTTCCTCTCGTCCTGCGTCTCCTCGACGGTGACCCCGACGCGCGAGGCAAGGAATCTTATCGCGTCGGTATAATCGAGGTTCTCGATCTTTTTAATAAATGTTATGCAGTCGCCGCCGACTCCGCAGCCGAAGCAGTAAAAGCCTTCGTGATTCCCTGTGAAAACCGTAAAGGAAGGTGTCTTTTCGGAGTGAAAGGGACACAGACCGGTATAGTTTGAACCGGATCTGCGGAGAGGGACATATGTTCCGATCAGCTGCTGAATGTCAGTCCGCCTGACGACCTCGTCGATCACCGAGCGCGGTATCATTTCCTTCCCTCCTCCGAAAACGGATCCGGCAGCGATCCGCCTGCCTCCGGGGCTACCGGAAGAGGGGAGCGATGCTCGCCCGACGTCATACGGATCTTTTCCCGGTCTGAAAATAATATACTCTTAAAAAAGTGAAAATACTTTTTTTTCGCGGGATTTTTTTCAATATTTTTTGCCGGAAGTTACGCCGGCAAAAAAAGTATTAATATTTTCCCCGCTTAACCGGTTGCGAACGGAAAAGGATTTAGAGACCCTGCCTACACAGGCTCTGCCAGATACTCCTCTCCCATCGGGACCGTCCTGCATCTGCCGCCGGTATCCTCGGCGATGACCGCCAGGATCCTTTCGGCATCGGTCAGGCGGACAGAAAATGTCGCGGTGACGTCAGATCCGAAAACCGTTTCCGATATCACGGCGCCCTCGCGCCTGAGGATCTGGGAGACCCGCTGCCAGTCGGGATAAGCGATCGAGACCGAAAATTTCGCGAAAGGGACAAGTCTCGCCAGCCCAGCGTCGTCGAGGGCAGATGACGCCGCCGACGAATAGGCTCTGACGAGTCCTCCGGTCCCGAGCAGGATCCCTCCGAAATAGCGCGTCACGGTGATGAGAGCGCTGTCGACTCCCTTCCTGTCAAGGACATCGAGGATCGGTCTTCCCGCGCTTCCCTGAGGTTCTCCGTCATCCGAGTATCTCCTGACGATACCTCCGCGAAGCCTGTAGGCGAAGCAGGTATGCCTGGCGGCGGGATGCTCCTTTCTGACCGCTTCGATCTTCTCTTTCGCCTCTTCCTCCGACTCGATCCTTGTGCAGAAACCTATAAACTCAGATCGGCGGTCGGTATAGACCGCCCTTCCCGTCCCGGCCGGAACGGTCACAGAACCGCCGCGCTCATCCTTATCAGTCTTCTTCATCGGTGTCTCCCGGTTCGTCTGAGCGTCCCGCATAAATATATTTTGCCAGCCGCCCCGCAAGCCTTGAGTCGCATACCGCCCTGACGTCGATGAATTCGGGGCCGTAATCGACCGAAACGACCTTTCCGCCGCCCCAGATCTGCCCGAGAAGTCCGGCCTCTGAGTTCGGGATCCTGAAGCGGATCTCCCGGCTTCCGGCGTCGATCAGCTTCGAAAGCGCCTCGAGAAGCTCACCGATCCCCTCCCCGGTCTCTGCCGAGATGAATACGGTATCCCTGATATCCCGGATGCCGGGAGTGTTTCTGATCCCGCCGATCCCGTCCTGAAGCAGATCACATTTGTTGTAAACGGTAAGGCGGGGCTTGTCCCCGGCTCCAAGCTCACCGAGGAGCGACGCAGTCACTTCGAGCTGGGATTCGACGTCGGGATCCGACGCGTCGGCGACGATGAGCAGGATATCGCAGAGGACCGCTTCCTCGAGCGTCGAGGAAAAAGCCTTAATCAGATGTGTCGGAAGCCTTCTGATGAAGCCGACCGTATCGGTGAGCAGGATATCCCGCCCGTCAGGGAGAGAAAACTTCCTCGTGGTCGGATCGAGGGTCGCAAAAAGCTTGTCCTCGGCGAGTATACCTGCGTCTGTCAGGCGGTTGAGAAGCGTCGATTTCCCCGCGTTCGTATATCCCACGATGGCGATCCTCGGGATCCCCGAGCGCTCCCTTGCCGACCTGACGGTCGCGCGTCCGGTACCGATCGCCTTAAGCTGCTCAGAAAGCGCCCTGATCCTTCTCTGGACATGACGTCTGTCGGTCTCGAGCTGCGATTCTCCCGGCCCTCTGGTGCCTATGCCTCCGCCCAGCCTTGACAGTTCGCTGCCGCGTCCGATAAGCCTCGGCGCCGTATATTTCAGCTGTGCCAGCTCCACCTGCAGCTTGCCTTCGGCGGTCACCGCGTGGAGGGCGAATATATCGAGGATGAGCATCGAGCGGTCTATGACCGACACGTCGCCCAGGCCGTCCTCGATATTCCTGATCTGCGAAGGCGTCAGCTCGCAGTCGAAGACGACGAGCGCGGCTCCCAGACTGCGGCATATCCCGGACAGTTCTCCGAGCTTGCCGCTGCCGATGACGGTCCTCGCGTCTGGAGCGTGGCGGTTCTGAATGACCTCGGCCGCCGGATAAGCGCCGGCGGTCTCGCAGAGCCTGCGGAGCTCTGCCAGAGAAAGCTCAGCCTCGTGGCTGTCGTCGGCGTCGGTGACGACGCTGACGAGCACCGCGGGACTTCCCTCTGTCACCGCTTTGTTCCTGTCGAATAAATTCAGTATCATATTTTTGGTTGTTAACTCTCTTTCAGCTGTGTCTTTGTAAAAAACAAAGGGCGTCTTGCGACAACCCTTGTATTTGAAAAACGAAGAGAGGTGTTATTATTTCTTGACAGACTCGAGTCTTCTCTTGAATTTGTCAACTCTTCCGCCGACATCGACGAGCTTCTGCTTGCCGGTGAAGAAGGGGTGACACTTCGAGCATATCTCGACCTTGATCTCGTTTCCGCCTCTGGGGTTGGTGGACCGGGTTGTGACGGTCTCGCCGCAGGCGCAGCGGATCACCACCTCTTCGTATTTGGGATGGATGCCTTCCTTCATGACTTTCTGACCTTTCTTTGCGCCGGGTATTAAGACGGATTTTGCCGTCTTTGACGCACATACTTTGAAATTATATCACTTTTCATAAAACAAGTCAAGTGTTTTTTTACTATTTTTGTTTTTTTCTCTCGCATTCCGCGCAGTTGCCGCAGCATTCTCCGCGTCCCCTGCGGCGGATCAGAAAAAATACGGCCAGACCGACCGCGCAGGAGACCGCGGCGATTATCAGATAATCAACGGCGTTCACAGGAAAAGACCTCCGATCTGAAAGACCGCGACGGCGGCGAGCCAGGCGACAACGCACTGCCACAGGGCAACGCCGCCTGCCCTGAGAGACCCGATCTCCCGCCTTATGGATGATATGGCGGCGACACAGGGAGTGTAAAGCAGTGAGAAGACGAGCATCGAAGCCGCCGACAGAGAGGACACGGCGGATGCGACTCCCCCTTCAAACAGCATCTCTGTGGTGGATACCACGCTTTCCTTGGCGATGAATCCGCAGATAAGCGAGGTGCAGAGCCGCCAGTCACCGAGCCCCGCAGGCCTCATCAGCGGGACAAGCAGCCCCGAGACCGACGCGAGTATGCTCGACTTCGGGTCGGTCACAGTGTTGAAGCGCCAGTCGAATCTCTGAAGGAACCAGATGACGACCGTGGCGATCAGAATGATCGTGAATGCGCGCTGCAGGAAGTCCTTCGCCTTGTCCCAGAGCAGTCTCCCAACGTTCTTCGGGCCGGGAAGCCTGTAGTTGGGAAGCTCCATGACGAAGGGCACCGCCTTCCCGCGGAAGAGGGTGTTCTTGTAGAGCAGCGCCGCGAGGATCCCGAGCAGTATCCCGAGAAAATAAATACCCGTCATGATGAGCCAGGAATATTTCGGGAAGAAGGCCGCAACGAAGAAGCCGTAGATCGGGACCTTCGCAGAACAGCTCATGAAGGGTATCAGCAGGATAGTCATCTTCCGGTCGCGCTCGCTGGGCAGTGTCCTCGTGGACATCACGGCGGGGACGGTGCAGCCGAAGCCGATCAGCATCGGCACGATGCTCCTTCCCGACAGCCCCAGCTTCCGCAGAAGCCGGTCCATGACGAAAGCCACTCTGGCGATATATCCGCTGTCTTCCAGCATCGAAAGGAAGAAGAACATGGTGACGATGATCGGAAGGAAGCTCAGGACCGATCCGACTCCGGCGAAGATACCGTCGGTCACCAGACTGTGGACAGTCTCATTCACGCCTGCCGAGGTCAGCCAGCCGTCTACGGCCGAGCCGAGCAGATCTATGCCCTTCTCAAGAAGATTCTGGAGAAAGAGACCGATGACGTTGAAGGAGAGGAAGAAGGTGAGCCCCATTATCAGGATGAACATCGGGATCGCCGTGAATCTTCCGGTAAGGATACGGTCTATCTTTTCGCTTCTTATCTTTTCCCGGCTCACGCGGGGCTTTGTCACCGTCGCGTCGCAGAGATCGCGTATGAAGGAGAAGCGCATGTCAGCCACGGCGGCGTTTCTGTCGAGTCCTCTCTCCCGCTCGAGCTGAACTATGATATGCTCTACCGCATCCTTTTCGTTTTCGTCGAGTCTGAGAGCCTCTGCGACGAGAGGATCCCCCTCGATAAGCTTCCCTGCCGCGAACCTTACCGGGATCCCGGCGGCCCGTGCATGGTCCTCGATCAGGTGGGCGATCCCGTGAAGCGCTCTGTGGAGCGCACCGCCTGCCTCGTCGCTGCGGCAGAAATCAATCCTTCCGGGCTTTTCCTGATATCTGGCAACATGGATCGCGTGCCCGATCAGCTCATGCACCCCGTAGTTTTTCGCGGCGGATATCGCGACCACCGGAACGCCGAGCATCTTCTCCATTCCGTTTATGTCGACGCTTCCTCCGCTGGCGGTCAGCTCGTCCATCATGTTGAGAGCGATGACCATCGGGATATCCATCTCGAGCAGCTGCATAGTCAGGTACATGTTGCGCTCGATATTTGTGGAATCGACGATGTTGATGATCGCCTTCGGCTTTTCGCATAGGACGAAATTCCGCGACAGGATCTCCTCGCTGGAATATGGCGACATCGAATAGATGCCGGGCAGGTCGGTGACGACGGCCTCGGGATGACCGATTATGGCTCCGTCCTTGCGATCGACCGTCACCCCCGGGAAATTTCCGACGTGCCGGTTCGAACCGGTCAGCTGATTGAAGAGGGTCGTTTTGCCGCAGTTCTGGTTCCCGACGAGGGCAAAAGTCAGGACGGTCCCGTCGGGCAGCGGATCCTCGTCCTCCCTGTCGTGATACTTTCCCCCTTCTCCGAAGCCCGGATGCGGCAGGTCTGTCTGATTCTCCTTTACCTGACGGCGGGACATTTCAGCCTCGAATTCGGCGTCGGTCACCATTTCAACCGTGATCTCGGCCGCGTCGTCTCCCCTGAGAGTCAGCTCGTAACCGTG
>ONVJ01000277.1 GCA_900321265.1 uncultured Eubacteriales bacterium | reverse complement strand
GCCGGCCTTCGGCCGGCGTAGTTTTATGAATTACGTGGTTTTAAATACCAGATCCCTGAGGTTTTTCCACCGCTTTCGCGGTTTCCCCGGTGAGGGAGGAGCGTCCCGCACCTATCCCCAGTATTTTCTGTCCAGACTCCGAAGGGCTACGGCCTGGGCGATATGCTCGGCCTCGATCATCTCGGATGCGTCGAGGTCGGCGATCGTCCTCGCCATCCGCATCACCCTGTCGTAGCCTCTTGCCGAGAGGCCGAGTCTGTCGTAGGCGCTGCGGAGCAGCTCGGAGGCCTCTTCGGTCGGGTGGCAGGTGCGCCTGATGCCTGCGGCGTCGAGCTGGGCGTTGCAGAAGACCCCGTCAAGACCTCTCCTGCCGCCCGACGCGGTCTCGGCGTCGAGGCGCTCTCGCATGAAGCGCCGTGCCGCGACGACACGCTTCCTTATGTCGGCGGAGGATTCCGAAGGGGCGGCCGCGGTCGCCAGCTCGCCGTATGAGAGGGAGGGGAGCTCGACCTGTATGTCTATCCTGTCGAGCAGCGGGCCGCTGATCTTTGAGATGTATCTTCTCACGTCGGCGGCGGTGCAGGTGCAGGGTTTGGTCGGGTGTCCGTAATAACCGCAGCGGCAGGGGTTCATCGCCGCCACGAGCATGAAGGAGCAGGGGAAGGTTACCCTTCCGCTGGCTCTCGTTATCGTGATCTTCCGGTCCTCGAGGGGCTGGCGCAGGGTGTCGGTGACGAGCTTCGGAAACTCGGGCAGCTCGTCAAGGAATAGGACGCCGTTGTGCGCGAGGGATATCTCCCCCGGGCCGGGATTCGTTCCGCCTCCGACGAGCGACACCGCCGACATCGTGTGATGCGGCGACCTGAAGGGCCTCGTCGTCAGCAGCGATATGTTCTCGGGCAGTATGCCGGATACCGAATGAATCTTCGTGGTCTCGATTGCCTCGTCGAAGGTCAGTGGAGGGAGTATCGACGGCAGCCGCTTGGCCAGCATCGATTTTCCGGTGCCGGGCGGTCCGATCAGCAGTATGTTGTGTCCGCCCGCGGCGGCGATCTCCATCGCTCTTTTTGCCGCCGACTGCCCCTTGACGTCGGCGAAATCGATCCCGCCGTCGTATGCCTTGTCGAAGGCGTGCACGTCTCCGGCGACCGGCGTCATCGGCTCGGTCCCGTTGAGATGGTTTATGAGCTGCTTCATCGTCTTCACCGCGAAGACGGTGATCCCCTCGACGGCGGCGGCCTCCCGGGCGTTGGCCTCGGGGGCGTAGAATTCCGAAAATCCCGCCTCCTTCGCCGCGGCGCACATGCAGAGCACGCCCCGGATCCCCCTGACCGCGCCGGTCAGAGACAGCTCGCCGACGAAGCACCGGTTCTCAAGCGACACGCTTTGAGAGAGCGCACCTCCGCATCTGAGTATGCCGAGCAGCATCGGGACGTCGAACGCCGAGCCTTCCTTCTTCCGGTCGGCGGGAGCGAGATTTACCGTGAGCGCCATCTCGGGGAAGCGGTATCCGCTGTTGAAACAGGCGCTGTGGATCCTTTCGTTGGCTTCCTTGACGGCCGCGTCGGGGAGACCGACCAGCCAGAAGCCGGGTATCGCGGGATATCCGTCGACCTCTACCGTGACCGTGTAGCTTTCGATGCCGGACAGACCCGCGCTGTAAACGGTTGATAACATTGCCCACCTTCTTTGCTTATTGTTTTTTCGGCTGTTTTATGGTATAATAAATGCCGTAATTTCCTCTATCGGGTGTTTTTTATGGCTGAATTCTTTTCGACTCTCCTGGACGTCCTGCTTGATTCCCTGAAGGATCTGGCTCTCATACTGCCGGTCCTCTACCTGACCTATCTCCTCATGGAACTGATCGAGCATCTCGCCGGAGACCGCACGCTTAACTTCATAAAGAGATCGCGCGGCTGGGGGCCGCTGGCCGGAGGACTGCTGGGGGCGATCCCCGAATGCGGCATAGCCGGAGGCATCGCGGGACTCTATTCGGGCGGAGTGATCACCGCCGGCGCCTTCGTCGCCGCGATGCTCTCGACCTCAGACGAGATGATCCCGGTGATGATCTCGGAGGGGCAGGTGCTGAAGCTGCTATCCTTCGTCGGATACAAGGCCGCCTTCGGCATCGCCGCCGGATTTGCCGTCGATCTCGTCTCGGGCTTCGTCAAGAGGAGCAGGTGGTACGAGGTCAAGAGCGATTTCGGAACGCCGCTGCGCAGGAAGGACATCTGCAACATCTGCGAGACCGATGCCTGCGACTGCGGCCACGAGCACGCGTCGGACGACCCCGACGGCGGCGGATGCGGACACAGGCTATGGCTTGCCGCCCTCATACATACGCTGAAGATCTGCGGGATCATCTTTGCGGTCTCGCTCGTGATCGGGATGGTGATGGAACTTACCGACGCCGAAGCCTTCTTCGACGCCGCGGGCGGCATCCCCGTCGTCGGCGAGCTTGCCGCCTCGGCCTTCGGGCTTATCCCCAACTGCTCGGTATCGGTCACGCTGACCGGCCTCTATCTCAAGGGCGTAATCGGGGCGGGGCCGATGATGGCCGGACTGCTCACGAACGGCGGCGTCGGCCTGCTCGTTCTCTGGCGGGTCAGGCGGGGGAAGAGGTTCGTCCTCTCGAATCTTGCCATCTGCGGGATCCTCTGGATACTCGGTGTCGCCGGAGGTCTTTTGGCTTCTCTGATCTTCTGATATTATCTTTTTTTCCGGACCCGTGGCCGCGGGCCGGCAGACAGACTGCCGGCTGCGCGGCCATGTTTTTTCCACGGCAGAAAAAACAATGCTTTTGCGTGGGGCGACCCGAAAAAAGTTAAAGCAGCCATCACCGCAAACATTCTTTATCTGTGTGTAATTATACCACCATTTTAATATTCGGTCAATAGTTAAATAAAAATTTGTTCATAATTTTTTAACCATTGCGATAAAAACACCCGGTGGGCAATATTATGTTGACAAAGATCGGAAAAAAAGTTTCGGGAGCTTGCGGCCGGACAGCGTTTTCCGTCGGGTCAGACGGAGCGTGTCAGCCGGTGATCG
>ONVJ01000282.1 GCA_900321265.1 uncultured Eubacteriales bacterium | reverse complement strand
TAACCGCGGAGATCCGCTGTGTTATCCCGCCGGACAGCGAGCGGCTGCGGGCGCTCGCCGAGTTCTTCAAAAACAAATATGCCGCGGACAGCGTTGAGTTTGTAATCAAAAAGGATCCTTCTGCCGCCGACGGCTTCAATATCTTCATCGAGGGCGACAACTATGACTGGACCACCCTCGGAAGGATCCGCCAGCTGCGCCGCTCGGTGCAGGCGCTGCCGAAGGAGACCGATCCCGGAAAGATCATCTCGCTGCTGCGCGAGAACATTGCCTCGTTCGAACTGAACGACGGCAGCCAGGAGGTCGGGCGGGTCGAATCTGTCGGAGACGGCATAGCCGTCCTGTCGGGTCTTCCCGACCTGCTCTACGGAGAGATAGTCCTCTTCGAGTGCGGTATCAAGGGAATGACGATGGATATCCGCACCGACGGCAGGACGGGTATCGTCCTTTTCGGATCCGACAGCGAGATACTGCCGGGCAGCCGGGTCTTCCGCACCAGGCGGACCGCGGGCATACCGGTCAACAATCACATCCTGGGCAGGATGATCGATCCTCTCGGCAAACCGGTCGACGGAAAAGGCGAGACCGGCGCTCAGGTCTATTATCCGATAGAAGCCCCGGCTCCCGGGATCATCGATCGCAAGCCGGTGACACGTCCTCTCGAGACGGGAGTCATGGCGATCGACGCCCTCTTTCCGATCGGGAAAGGACAGCGCGAGCTCATCGTGGGCGACCGTCAGACCGGCAAGACCTCGATCGCGATCGACACAGTGATCAACCAGAGGGGCAAGAACGTCGTCTGCGTCTATGTGGCGATCAGCCAGAAGGCGTCGTCGGTGACGAGGGTGATGAACCTTCTGAAATCTGCCGGCGCGCTTGATTATACCGTCATCGTTTCATCACCGGCCAGCGACGCTCCGGCGCTTCAGTACATAGCTCCCTATACCGGCTGCGCCGTCGCGGAGTATTTCATGAAGCGGGGAAGAGATACGCTGGTCATCTACGACGATCTCTCGAAGCACGCCGTCGCATACCGCACGATAAGCCTGCTCCTCGGCAGGGCGCCGGGGCGCGAGGCGTATCCGGGAGACGTCTTCTACCTCCATTCGAGACTGCTCGAGAGAGCCGCGCAGCTCTCAGACAGACTTGGCGGCGGAAGCATGACTGCGCTTCCGATTGTCGAGACTCAGGTGGGAGAGGTGTCGGCCTACATCCCCACGAACGTGATATCGATCACCGACGGTCAGATATACCTCGACGCCGAGCTCTTCAGGTCGGGCCAGCGCCCCGCGGTGAACGTCGGGCTTTCGGTCTCGAGAGTGGGCGGATCCGCCCAGACGGGTGTCATGAGGAAGGCCTCGGGCTCGGCCAGGATCGATCTTGCCCAGTACCGTGAGATGCAGATATTCTCACAGTTCGGCAGCGATCTTGACGAGGTTACGAAAAAACGCCTCGAATACGGTGCGGCGCTCACCGCCGTCTTCAGACAGCGCCGGGGTGAGCCGCTCCTCGAGTGGCAGCAGGCAGTCCTGCTCGTTACCGCGAGGGAGGGCTTCTTCAACCGGTTCGGCGCCGGCGGGATACTGAAGGTCAAGGACGACTACCTGGGCTGGTTCGAAAAGATGAACAGCACACTTACACTGATGATCGAACGCGCAAAGACGCTCGACACGGATCTGAAAGCAAGGATCACAGAAGCGGCGAACAGATTTTTCAGTGAATACGGCAGGGAGCCCGGGAACAGTAAAGCCTGATACATATACTGAGTAAAATTCACCGGTGAAACCCGGTAAACGGGAAGTCAGCCGGAAGAAAGGAGATCATGAGCATGCCGGGACTTGCGGAACTGCGGCTGAGGGTCGACAGCATCACCGAGACCAAAAAAGTTACGGACGCCATGTATATGATCTCCTCTGTCAAGGTCAGGCGGGCAAAACACGAGGTCGACTCAACAAGGCCCTACTTTTCGACTCTCAGGGAGGAGATAGGGAGCATTCTCCACTATCTTCCCGACATCACCAACAGATATTTCAGAAAGCGGGGCGCTCCCGAACGCGAGGGGACTCTCGGCCTGCTGATCATTACCGCCGACAGGGGACTCGCCGGAGGCTTCAACCGCGCGGTCGCCGAGGCCGCCGAGAAGCACGCGGCGAAACACGGGAATGGCGACGTCCTCTGCTATGTGATCGGCGAGTACGGAAGGCAGTATTTCAGGTCAAAGAAATACAGGATGAAGGAGGATTTCCTCTATTCGTCCGAATCGCCGACGGTCAGGCAGGCTCAGCGGATATGCGCGGAACTCCTCGCCGATTTTGACGCGGGCCTGACCGCCCGCGTCGACATAGTCTACACCGACTACCGCCGCGGTGGCTCGAGGCTCCCCAGGATAAGGCGGCTCTGTCCGCTGTCCGAAGAGGATTTTTACTATTCCGGCAGCGACAGAAGCAAAAATCCGACCAAAGAGTTCATGCCCGACCCGGGAAGGGTTTTTGACGAGATCATTCCCTCATTCCTCACCGGCTACGTCTACAGCGCCGAGGTCGACAGCTTCTGCGCCGAGCAGGAGGCGAGGATGGCTGCGATGCGGACCGCCGGCGACAACGCCGGAAAGATGCTTGAGGAGCTGCGACTTTCGATCAACCGGCAGAGACAGGCGAAGATCACCGGTGAGATAACCGAGATCACATCCGGCGCACGGGCGCTCAGGGAGAGAGAAGCGGAGCGCGGCCCGGTCGCTGAAAATGCGGAAAACGAAGACGAGAACGAAGGAAATCGTAAAAGGATGGAACAGACAGAAAACGGCGTAAAAAAGCCGGCCGGAGCCGGTGAAAAAAGGCCATCTGACGGCGAGATTACCGGCGTTTCGGGGCCGGTCGTCGACGTATGCTTCGATCCGTCGTCGGTCCCTTCGATACGCGAGGCTCTCTGCGCCATGGCTCCAGACGGTCCTAGGCCGATGGAGGTCGCCGCACAGCTCGGCGGAGGAAGGGTAAGGTGCATCCTGCTCTGTCCCGGCGAGGGCCTCGGCCGCGGAATGAGAGTCGTAAGGACGCGTTCGCCGATCACCGTCCCTGTCGGACAGCCGGTGCTCGGCCATATGTTCAACGGCCTGGGCGGCCAGATCGACGGGCTTGAGCACATCCCCGCCGGGACCTCCCGCAGGAGCATCTACCGACCCGCTCCCGAATACACCGAGCGCGCTCCGACGAGGGTACTGCTCGAGACCGGCATCAAGGTCATAGATCTTCTGGCCCCCTACGCAAAGGGCGGGAAGACAGGTCTGTTCGGAGGCGCCGGAGTCGGCAAGACGGTGCTTATTCAGGAGCTCATCCACAATATCGCGACCGAGCACGGAGGCTATTCTGTCTTCGCGGGAGTCGGTGAGCGCTGCCGCGAGGGAAACGAACTCTGGAGCGAGATGAACGAGAGCGGTGTCATCGACAAGACCGCTCTCGTCTTCGGACAGATGAACGAGGCTCCCGGCGTGAGGATGCGCGCAGCGCTCGCCGGCCTGAGGATGGCGGAGTATTTCAGGGATATCGAACACCGCGACGTTCTTTTCTTCATCGACAATATATTCAGATTCGTTCAGGCCGGCAGCGAGGTCTCGACCCTGCTCGGCAGGATGCCGTCGGCGGTCGGTTACCAGTCGACGCTTGCCGCGGAGCTGGGCGAGCTTGAAGAGAGGATCGCGTCGACGAAGAACGGCTCGGTGACCTCGGTCCAGGCGGTCTACGTGCCGGCCGACGATCTCACCGACCCCGCTCCCGCGACGGTTTTCTCCCACCTCGACGCGACTACGGTACTTTCGAGAAAGATAGCCGAGACGGGCATCTATCCCGCGGTCGATCCGCTCGAATCTTCGTCT
>ONVJ01000283.1 GCA_900321265.1 uncultured Eubacteriales bacterium | reverse complement strand
GCCGCGATCCCGCCGCGCTCCTTCACCGCCGTCGCGACGCCCGAGGGAAGATCCCTCTCGTCTGAGGAGCTCGCCGCGCGGATCGAGGCTGAATCGCTCACCCATCCTTCTCTCTGCTTCATCATAGGCAGTTCGCACGGACTGTCCCCCGAGGTCAAACGGAGGGCAGATCTGCTTATCTCGTTCTCCGCCATGACCTTTCCACACCGTCTGTTCAGGCTGATGCTGCTTGAGCAGATCTACCGCTCATTCACCATTATCAAGGGCACCGGATATCATAAATGAAATTCAAAACCCTGTTTAAAACGATCACCGTCAGGGTGGTCTCATTCATACTCTTCGCGCTGATCTCGGTATCGGTGTTCGGACTTGCCTCGGGCATGATCAAAAATCCTCTGTCTACCGGCGAGAAGCCTCCGGTGCCCGATCTGTCGGGCCCGGAAAGCACCCTGAAGGAGCTCGAGCCCGGAGACACCGTCTCGGGAATAGGCCCCGGGACATCGATCCCCGGCGACAGCGGCACGGGAGATGAGCAGTCAGGCTCAGTTTCGAATCCCGAGGATTCCTCCGCAGCTCCCGGCCTTACCGATGATTCGACACCCGCAGGTTCTTCCGAAGCCTCTTCTTCGGGCTCCGGGAACTCCCAGGGCCAGTCGGGATCCGAACCGCCGCCGTCGGTGTCGGCTCTCGCGTCGAAGGGATACACTCTCTCTTGGGCAGGCTGGAGAGACGGCTTCAGGCTGGCTTCGGTGGAGTTTGAGGACGGACCCGTTCCCGGTTCTGCGTTCGAATCGGGCTCAAATAAGAAGGTGACCGAAAGAGTTCCGCTGACCTATGAGGTCGGCGGGATAGAATTTCTCTCCTACGCGACGAGATCTGTTCCCCGGCAGTCGGCCGAGGTTTACATGGGTTATATAATAGTCTATGCGGGAAAGACGACCGCCACCGGTCTTTTCCCCGAGACCGAAGTGATAACCATCAGCGCGGAGCCTTCCGCGACGCCTGCGGAAGAAACGGCCGGTCAGTCAGCCGCGGACACCCTCACGGAAACCGAATCATCTTCCGTCCCTGCCGGGGATGAAACCGGAGCTGCTCCGGAAGAAACGTCCGGAAAGAATCCGGATGCCGCCATCCCCGTCTCAGAGACCGAAACGGTAATACTCCGGGGCCAGAGAGAGACCATACCGAACGTTGAATCGGTCGCGATCTATTCGTCGGCAGGCAGACTCATAGGCATCTATCCGGCGGACTCGGTCAATCCCGCCTATACAAGAGACAACGACGACCGCGCGCTCTTCACCTTTGAGGGAAAATACTACTACATCGACGACGAGACCGGAGACTTCACCGAATCCGACTATAATGACGAGACCGACAACCGGGGACTGTATTTCGATTACGCGCCCGACTGGGGTACATCCGACAACGGATATAAAAAATGGTCGGTCACCGAAACGGTCACCTTCACCAATATGATCGACCGGACGCTTGTCTACGCGAGGTTCGCGGTAGACTGGCGAATCGCGAGAGCCCTCTACGAGGCGGATCCCGAACTTGCGGAATACGTGGGAATTCTCTGGTGGGCGGACAAATCATATTACAATCTGCCCTTCAGAGCGGCGCTGATGGAGGCAAAAAAGCAGATAGCGGAAGAAAGCCGCGAGGCGGAAAAGACCGCGACTCAGCCTCCGGTCACCACAGAGCCTGAGCCGGTTACCGAACCCGTTACCGGGACCTCCGCCGAGACCGGGACCGGATCGCTCCCCGAGGACATCACCCTTGCCGATCCTCCTCTCAGCAGTCCGGGCCCTGAGGAATCCGCGACCGGCACCGGCGTACCTGATGTCAGCGGGACGGCGGATCCCGCGACAGGTGAGGGCTCATCCGCGGATGCCGCTCCGACAGGAGAGGCGGTCTCTGTCACCGAACCGGCGACCGGATCCCCCTCCTCCGAAAGCGACCTGACCTCGCAGGCCCCCGAAACGCCCTCCGAAACGCTCACCGGCGAGACGGTCCCCGGACCCGAAGCGACCGGAGACGCGACCGAGCCCGGGACAGACACCCTGCCCGAGACAGAGATCACTTCGGAAGAAACTTCCGAAGAAACGACAGAATGGCGCTACACATACGCCGAAATGACCTTCCCCGCCTACCGCTACGCCTACGGAAGAACGCAGCCGGCGGTGAATCCGGACAAGGTCTCGAAGACCAACACCGTGATCTCCAGCTATTACGAGAAGACCTTCACCTGGACCTCCGGCTACCCCTACGCGAAGGCATACAATTTCAGGGAGGGCCTGGCGGTCACGGTCGACGACAACGGCATCATCCGCGTCGTGAACATCTATGACGGAACGGTGATACGCCGCGAAGCCGTCTACTATCCGCAGGACCTGAACATGGGCGAGCATGTCTTCTCGGTCTACATCGAGCCCTTCTACCGCGATATCTACGAACTCGGATCATTCTATTTCGACAACGGGCTTCTCAGAGTCAGACTGGTCGAGTCACTCTACTACAACCGGAACACATATCTGACAGATGAGGAAAGGCTGATCGACAAAAAAGGGAATGTCTACGAGATCCCGACAGGCTTCAGTCTCGTCGCCTACTCGGAGGGGATACTCATCCTCGAGCGGAACGGCCTCTACGGCTGCTACCACAAGGACGGCTACTGGATCGCCCAGCCGATGTACACAAGCGCCCTTCCCTTCGTCGAGGGCCTCTGCGTGCTCGGGCTGTCCGACGGCACGAAGGGGATGATCGACACCTCGGGAAAGATAGTGCTCCCCTTCAGATACTCTGACATCTCGGCCCCGTCCAGCGGAATCATCTCCTGCTACAGCGAAGCGGACGGCTGGCAGTTTTTCGCGAAGATGAAGAAGTGACCTCCCGCGGACACCGGTCGCCTCATCATCAGGAATCTCTGTTAATAATTCATTCTTAAGGAGAACTGTATACATCATGGATCTTCAGGTACTGCTCGATTCTCTCAAAAACTGCCCCTGCGGAAAGGAGCACACCTTCGACACCAAGGTCGTCGAGATCTACAGCGGGCTCACCGCCGACGCCGGAAAGATACTCGACCGGGCGGGCTTCCCGAAGAAGCTGCTCCTCGTCGCCGACGACAACACCTTCGGCGTATCCGAAAAGCGGGGTCTGACCGCCGCTCTCGCCGGATCCGGCTTCGAGCTCAAGAAGCTGATCTACAAGGACATGAAATACGCCCGCGTCGAGCAGGTGCGGGAGGTCGAGGCGCTCGCCGCCGACGTCGAAGGCATAATCTCGGTTGGCACCGGATCGCTCAACGACATCTGCCGCGTGGCCTCCTTCGAGCTCGGAAAGAAGTTCTGCATCTTCGCGACCGCACCGTCGATGGACGGCTTCGCGTCTGACACCGCGCCGATAATCGAGAACAACTTCAAGACCTCCTGGAAGGCGAGGCAGCCGATGGTGATACTCGCCGACACCGCGATACTCGCCGAATCCCCCGCCGAGCTCAAATCGGCCGGATACGGCGACATGGTCGCCAAGTATCTCGGGATCGTCGACTGGAAAATCGCGCATCTTCTCATAAACGAATACTACTGCCAGAATGTCGCCAACGTCACGATGAACGCGCTGAAGAAGTGCATCAGCCTGACCGACAGGGTGACCGAAAAGAACGAGGAGGCTGCGGGAGCGATCATGGAGGCCCTCGTGCTGTCCGGTCTCGGCATGAAGCTGGCGACCTCGTCGCGGCCCGCGTCGGGAGCCGAGCATGTCGTCTCCCACTACTGGGAGTGCTACAAGGTCACGCGCGGCATCTGGCCAGAGTTCCACGGCAAGAAGGTCGGCGTCGCGACGCTGCTCGTCAACCGAATCTACCGCAATATCGCGAAGCGGGTGAAATCGATCGATCCGGTTCCCGACGCCCCCGACTGGCCCGACGTCTACTCGCACTTCACCCCCGAGCAGATCCCCGACGTGAAGAAGCTCAACGACCCGAACATCTGCGATGAGATCGATCTTGACCACTTCCGCGCCGTCTGGCCCGAGATCAGGCGCCTCATCCTCACCGAGCTCCCCGACGACGAAGTGCTGCTTGACGAGATGAAGCGCGCCGGCTGCGCCGTGACTCCGGAGGAGGTGCACGTCGACAGACAGCTGCTCGAGGACGGCCTGCGCTATCACGCCTACATGCGCCACCGCATCATCCTGACGAGACTGTTGCCGATGCTTCGCCTCGACCCGCTGGACTTTCTTGACTGAAAAATCATGAAAGGGGCTGTTTAAAAACCTGGTCAAAAATCAGGGGCTTAAACAGCTCCTTTTTTGTATGATTAAACCGGGTGGTTTTCGCTCTATTATTTTCGTCGGTTAGGTTTTTAAACAAGCTATGCTTGTTTAATTATATAGAGAATTCATTTTTTCTTTTTCTCCTGCATCGTTTTTTCGTTTATTTTTTT
>ONVJ01000284.1 GCA_900321265.1 uncultured Eubacteriales bacterium | reverse complement strand
CGTCAGCGGTCAGGCTGGTGCATCACGCGACCGGCATCGTCGTCACATGTCAGACCGAAAGATCGCAGCTCCAGAACAAGGAGACCGCAATGAGGATGCTCAAATCAAAACTGATGGAGATCAAGATCAGAGAGCGTCTGGACACGATCGAGGAGATCCAGGGAAACAAGACGAATATCGAATGGGGCAATCAGATCAGATCCTATGTTTTCATGCCCTACACTCTGGTCAAGGACACGAGGACGGGATATGAGACCGGAAACATCACCGCGGTCATGAACGGCGAGATCGACGGCTTCATAAACGCTTATCTCAAATATATATCGGGGAAACAGTAAATACTGCGTCAGGCGTATCCTTTTTCCGGAACGGATGAATCCGAATATCAGAAGACCTTTTCCGGGATCGGTCGCTGCAGAACACGCAAAGCAGAAATAATGAATTACTGTCTTTTTTCACAGAAGAAAGGAGTTTACAATCCATATGAAAAGCAAACGCCCGGGATTAATCAGAGTACTCAAATGGATAGCAGCGCTGTCGGTCTGGGCCTCACTGACCCTTTCGATCTGGAAGGTGTTCTCATATATCGACAGGCAGGAAGCCAAGCACAGAAGGCGCGAAAGGATTAAAAAGGCGCTAATAACAACAGCGGTCTCGATCGGTTCTGTCGCGGCGACTCTCGTTGGGCTGAAATATCTGCTCAAATACCTGAGAAAGCTGAAAAACGGCTATCTGTTCGATTTCTTCGACCGCGAGAAATACGATATCATCGAGAACGGCTCGGACGACCGGCTGGATTCCGGTATCCGCGAAGAACTCAAGATGAATATCGGCGATGAAGAGGAGACCGGACATAAGCCGCTCAATTCGGTCCCCCTTGACGAAGAGGCTTCCGAAAGGGATTTCGTCGATATTCCAAGACCCTGATTATACAGCAAAAAACAAGGGGTGTTAAACAGCTCTTCTTCCGAGTTGCAAAGCACCCCCTGCTTTATTGATGGTTTTGAGTGGATTGATGCGGTGCACCGCGGACTTTTGTGCCGAAGAGATTTCGGTGAAACAGTCGTTGTGACCGTTTTTATGCCTGTCAGATCTCCTTTACGGAATCCCTTCCGTAAATTCTGAATGCCGTGAACCCCTCGGCCTTGAGTCTGTCTATCTGGAAGGATGTATTCTTCATCCTCCCGCATACCGCGACGGTTCCGCCTTCGGCGCGCAGCGCTGACGCATCGGCATACATCTTCATAAGGACATCCTCAGGAAGGTCTCTGTCGGCCAGGAAGGCGGTCTTTTCGCCCTGAGACGGAACGACGAAGCCGCTGTCGGAAAGCGCTCCGACGATCCTCTCGAATCCGAGAGAAAAGCCGCATGCCGGAGTTCTGACGCCGCAGAAGAGTCCGATCATCTCATCATATCTTCCTCCGCCGCCGACAGAATAGCCGTATCCGTCCATCTTTATCTCAAATATGGTGCCGGTGTAGTAGGACATGCCTCTTACCAGCGTGGGATCGAATTTGATGCTGCATCCGCCCGCAGCCGCAACCGATGCGGCCTTCATTATCTTTGAGAGGCCTTCTGCCACCTTAATTCCCTCGTCACCCGACGCGGAGGCAAATTCGAAGAGATCGGCGTCATCACAACCTGTATAAACAGCAATGTACCTTTTCACAGCCGGAGCGTAATAACCTGCTTCGAGGAGCTCAGATCTGACCCCTTCGATACCGATCTTGTCCATCTTGTCGAGGATGATAAAGATATTGTCGAACTCCTCCTCCGGGAGTCCGCATCCGAGAGCGGTGAGTCTGAGGAGGCGTCTGTCGTTGATCCTGACGGTAAATCCCGAGAAGCCGAGTCTGTTGAGCACTCCGGCTGTCGACGAGATCAGCGTGATCTCGGCGATCTCGCTCGCGTCCCCGAGTATATCTATGTCGCACTGGGTGAACTGGCGGAATCTTCCCTTCTGGGGGCGGTCTGCCCTCCATACGTTTCCGATCTGCATCGCGAGAAAGGGCTGAGGGAGTTTTGCCGAGTTCTTGGCAAAATATCTCGCGAGAGGAACGGTCAGATCGTATCTCAGGCCGCTGTCGCAGAGCTCCTCACCTTTTTCTTCGGCGCGCGCGAGCTCCTCGCCTCTCTTCATGATCTTAAAGATCAGCTTTTCGTTGTCTCCGCCGTTTTTACCGGTCAGATTCTCTATGTGTTCGACCGCAGGCGTTTCGATAAGCGAAAACCCGGCTCTCGAATATTCGTCTATAATGACGTTTTTCACGTATTGACGAAGGGCGGCTTCAGATGGAAGATAGTCGTTCATTCCCTTTGTCGGAGTTTTAATAAGCATTGGTTGTTTCCTTCCGGCGCGGTACCGGCTGTGTTTCTGAATTTTTTGAAAAATACTCCGCGAGATTTGTATCTTTCACTGTCCCCGGAAAAAGGATAGAGAGCCTTTATTGCTCACCGTGACAGCCCCTGATCTTTTTCGTTTTTTGCCTGAAAAAACATCATTATATCGAGCATTTCAGGGCAAAAACGGCACGGTCTCG
>ONVJ01000286.1 GCA_900321265.1 uncultured Eubacteriales bacterium | reverse complement strand
GCAAAAAACGAAAAAGATCGGCACATGTCACGGTTTCCCGGCCGTGACATGTGCGGGGCTGTCAAAAAAGTCCGACTTTTTTGACAGTCACCTCATATACTCGTCCATGAAGGCGAGCGTCTTTTCAAAATTGATCCGGCCCTCTTCGGTCGATGTGTCAAGCTCCCAGGTGTGCGTCAGCCGCGCGCGGCTCCGGGGAGGGAAATTCCCGCAGTTCGGTACGCCGTATCCTTCCAGCTTCGCAATAAGATCCTTTCCCTGATCGGTGAAGGTCCTTGCGTTCCCGTCGCTGACGAAGGAGGGAGGGAAGGAAGCCGTTATGTTTTCCAGCACCGATGAAAGCTCCGCGAAGCTTTCGTCGGTCGCGTAGTCGGCGCGGCCGAAGGCGCATCTCGCCATAATGTCGTAGAACCAGTCGGAAAAGACGCTTCCGGTCTTTCCGAACCGCGGGGCGTCGACGAGCCCGGCGATCGAGACGAACCCTTTCAGCGTGATTCCGGTACCCGATGTCGCCGGGGTGACCCCGGCCTTTTCAGCGTATGAGGGATCGGTGTTGACGGCGGCCAGAAGACCGGCCAGCATGCCTCCCGCCGAGTCGCCGCCGACGATGATCCTGCCGGTGCCGATGCCGTATTCACCGGCGTGCCGGATGAAGAAGGCGAGGGCGTCGTTGATCTGAATCAGCTGATCGGGGAAGCGGTTGCCGGGTGCAAGGGCGTAATCGACGGTGACGACGCTGTATCCGGCGCTTGTGAGGGAGCTTTGGTAGATATTCTGGCGTGCCTCCTCCTTGTCGCCCCAGACGAGGCCTCCGCCGTGGATATAGAAGAAGACGGCGTCGCTGTCCTTTACCGAATAAACGGTATAGGTGCTGTTCGGATATCCGCTCTCATAGGTGACGTCGCGGTATATGGTCCTGCCGCCCGAGACTTCGACCGTCATTTCGGGGGCCTCGGGATAGGGCTCAAGGGCGGTCTGCATAAGCTTCACGGCGGCGTCGGGAAAGATCGCAGAGACGAAGAGCGGAATGATAACGAGACAGAAAAAGGCGCATCCGGATATGAAGACGGCGATGCCTCCGGCCTTCCGCCTCCCTTTTTTTACATCCTCCGCGGCGGGTATCGTAAGAAGGCAGAGAGTAATGACCGAGGCCGCGGTCACAAAGAGGGTCCTCGGAATATGATGCGCAGCCGCGGCCGTCGCGCCGGCGATACAGACCGCAGTCCCGGCGGACAGAGCCGCATCAAATGTCTTCAGCTCCTTCTTGTAGATAACGAGGCGGACGGCAAGCAGCAGTATGACCGCCGCTCCGATGGCTGCGATATAGTTGAAAGCCATATACATGAAGGCCGAAAGGACCGCCGCGACGGCGGCAGATGCGGTCTTTCCGATCCGGCTTTTCAGGTCAGTGTCTGCCATTTGCAAATGTGTTTTACTTTTTTTCCCTGTCAATTCTGAACGCGACCGATCTCTTGAGATACTCAAGGTACTCAGGGTCGCGGCACATCGCCTTTCCGGGGGTGTCCGATAGCTTTGCGACCGGTCTGCCGTTGACGTACTGAAGCTTTATGACGATGTTCAGCGGCTCTTCGGCGGTGTCGTTCGATACGAATGTGCCGATCCCGAATGAGACCTTCGCTCTGTCCCGGAAGTGATCGTAGAGCTTCTGGGCGCGGTCGAAGTCGAGGCTGTCGCTGAAGAGGAGGAGCTTCGTTCTCGGATCGACGCCGTATTTCTCGTAGTGGGCGATGATCTTCTCGCCCCACTCGTAGGGATCGCCGCTGTCGTGCCTGACTCCGGTGTAGTTGTTGACCATCGAGCGGTTGAAGTCGAGGAGGAAGAGGTCGGTCGTCACCGTGTCGGTGAGAGCCGTTCCGTTGTCGCCGTCGTACTCCGCATACCAGTCCTTCATGGCGTAGTGGTTCGTATAGGCGAGAGGGATCGAATCGATGCCCTGATACATCTGAACGAACTCATGTGCGTAGGTACCTATCGGAGTGATATTGTACTTCATCGCCAGATAGACGTTCGATGTACCGACGCAGTTCGAAGTCTCGGTGACGAACCGCCTGACGACTTCGTCCTGCCATTCGCGGGAGAGACGCCTGCGGCAGCCGAACTCAGCGAATCTGAAGGTATATGTCCCGTCCTTCATCGCCCTGATCTTGGCGTCGAGGCGCTCTTCGGCAGACCGGCGGAGGCTCTCATAATCGTATGACATGCGGAAATAGACCTCGTTGATTATCTCAAGGAGGTAGATCTCAAACTGCATGGCGGAGAAGAGGGGGCCGTCGACGGTCACCGAGAGCTCTCCTCCCGGCCCGAGACCGACCGAGACGTAATCGCGGATCGGATGCCAGAGGCGGAGGAATTCGACATAGTCGTTCTTTATGAAGCGTATCGAGCGCAGATAGTCAAGCTCCTCCTTCCTGAAGCGGAGGGAACAGAGATGATCGACCTGCTCGCCGATCTCGTCGGCCATCTCGCGGGTGAAGACCACTCCTTCGTTGCGGCATTTGAAATAATACTGTCCGCACAGATCGGTGTGTCTGTGAAAGATCACCTGATCCATGTTGAATTTGTAAAGGTCGGTGTCAAGCAGAGACACCACGATCGGTTCCAGTTTCATTTTTCGGATTCCTCTCTCTCTCTCTCTCTCTCTCTCGCAGTCATAGGCTGGATGTCCGGGTGTTCTTATATGAGCCGAGCACGGCGCTTCTCATCTCGGGGAAAAAGTCCCAGAGGCGGGGGTCGCAGTACTCCTTCCAGCTCCCGAAGTCATCCAGGAGCAGCAGCTCGCGCATCCTTTCGGCAGAGATGTCTATGGCTTTCGGTATGTAAAGCTCCGCGACATTCGCGCCGGTAACTCCGTCGAACCAGCCGAGCCGGCGTTCCTCTTTGCCCGAGATCAAAAGATCGGGCGCCTCGCCGAAGCGTTCGGTGACGTTTTTCAGCAGATATTCTCCCCATTCGGGTGTGTTCCCGACGCCGATGTCGGGCAGCGGATATATCTTTATCCTGCGGCCGCAGACCTTTCTCAGATATTTTTTGCGCGTCTCATAAGTGAAAGGGTTTTTCGCGGTCCCCGATTCCTGGGATGAGCCGATGAAGACGACGACCTTTTCGCAGAGCGCGTCGGCGGTGTCTATCATTGCCTGATGCCCCAGGTGAAGGGTCTGAAACCTTCCGACTATGAGCCCCAGTCTGAACGCCTTTTTCATATCGCCTTCCAAAGTCCGGGGTCGAAGGAGGGCATCAGCTCGAGCTTGAAGGCGTTTTTCGCGTGCAGGCGGTCGATCTTCTCCTTCTTCGCCGCGTCATCGATAATACCTTCGCGGATATACCTGTCGAGTTCGGCATAGGTAAAGCCGAGATTGTCCTCGTCGGTCTTTCCGGTGAGGCCGTCCGACGGCGCCTTGTCGACGAGAGCGCCGGGCAGCCCGAGCAGCCTGCCGACCGCTTTCACCTCCTGTACCGTGAGATGCGACAGAGGAGAGAAGTCTCCGACGCTGTCTCCGTAGCGGGTCGAGTAGCCCACCCAGTCCTCCGACAGGTTGCAGGTGTTCGCCACCCGCCCGTTGCAGCTCTGGGACACCGCGTAGAGGGTCGCCATCCTGAGCCTCGGAGCGAGGTTGATCCTGCTCTGGGCGGACAGTCCGATCGGAATGTTTCTGACCGTCGCGTCGAAGGCGTCTTTGATATTTACGACGACGCTGCGTATGCCGAGGCTGTCGACGAGCAGCTTTGCCATGTCGATGTCCGACTGCTCCCCGTTGGGCATCAGCACGCCGATCACGCGGTCTTTTCCGAGGGCTTCGGCGCAGAGCGCGGCTGTCACCGAGCTGTCCTTCCCCCCGGATATTCCGACGACGGCGTTGCAGCCCGGGCCGTTCTTCTCAAAAAAGTCCCGGATCCAGCCGACGCAGCCGTCCTTTGTCTTCTGAACGTCAAAGGTATACATTTCGCTCCTCCGGAAATCTTTTACAGTATATCTATCTGGCAGCTTCTCATGGTTTCGAGGGCTGCCTCGTGCTTTTCGGGCGTTACCCCGGCGCAGCAGGCGGGATCGACCGAGATATCCGCCTCCGGGAAATTCGCTTTGATCAGCAGGGCGTTCGAGACGACGCAGATGTCGGTGCACAGACCGATGATGACTACCGAGAATTCTTCGCCCGCGGCGGCTTCGGCGATAAGCGCCGGAAGTCTGACCGATCCGAAGGTATTCTTCTCGACCGCGACGTAACTCTTCTTTTCCAGTGCTTTTTTTATCTTTCTGTCGAGCTCCCAGCCCGGCGTACCCTTTATGCAGTGGGGCACCGGGAGCTTTTTCCCCTCGGCCGTCTCCATATAGTTTTCAAAATGGGTGTCGAGCGTGACGAATATCTCCCCGTCAAAGCCGCGGATCTTCTTTGCCGCGGCTGGGATCATCGCGACGGCTTCGGGGCTTCCGAGAGCTCCGTCCACGAAATCCTTCTGCAGGTCGACTGCCACCAGAAATCTTTTCATTTTTCACTCATTCTCCTTTTTTATGCTGTCACGCGCCGGTCTTCAGCCTCCGCTCAGGACTTCTCCGACGTGTATCTCAAGATATCTGCCTCTTCTGCGGATGAGCTTCATATCCGCCATCATCGTCTCGAGTTCTGAGGCGATCTCCTCCGAAAGAGAGACGATCCTGTCTTTGTAATTCTGTCTGTTGGTATGATACGCCGTCCCCTTCCAGGCTCCGGGATCGATCTTTTCCCCGGCGAGCTCGCGGATCTTCTCTGAGAACACGCCCTCCGCGTCGAGGGCGGTCAGAGCCCTGAAGGTCCATTTGTAGAAGGGGGGATACTCCCTCTTTAAGAGGAAGAAGAGCTCCATCGCGGAGGAGATCCCCCTCGACCGGCAGAGCTCGGCGGCGACGGTGTCGCCGCGCGCCATGCAGCGCGAATAGTTGACCTGAAACGCCGAGGCGTAATAGTGCAGCTGCTCGGCGATCCTCGTCCTCCAGACAGCGTCTGGATAGTAGCCCTTCAGATAGTTCCGGAAGGCGGTGAAGACACCGGGATCGTCGCGGAAGACCTCGCCGTTAGTCGCCGTCTTCAGACAGGAGTGATCGAGCCGGTACCAGTCCTCGTCGGAAAGAGAGGGGGTTTCTGCGTCGCAGTCGATATGAAGGATGTTCGAATAGAATCCGCGGACCGTCATGACACCGCGGCGCTCGCGCAGCCTGTCGGTGTAGTATGAGCGCTCGGCGCTGTCGACGAGCTCGTTGTAGGCCACCGACAGCGAACAGCCGAAGCGCTCCATGTCCTCGTCGGTGAGCCAGAGGCATACGCCGGTCCCGAAGTCGTGGTCGCGGGAGATCTCGTCGTCGTAGCCGAAGCAGTCTGATCCCTCTCCGGCGATGCCGACGGCGATCCGGTCTTCGAATTCGGGGAATTTTTCCCGTATCATGCCGGCGACGTACATCTCGTAGAAGCGCCTGTTTTTATCTGTGACACCAGCCATCTTAACCTTCCTTTACCCGGTATGCGCCGGTCATTCCCCGGGGATCGCGCTCAGATCCGCGGCGCCGGGAATGTCGAGCCCGGCCTTTTTCGCCTGCGAATGCTGGAGCCTTCGCGGGATAATATATTCTTTTCCGTCCTTGACCAGCCTCGCTCCGGTCTGATGGTATGAGAAGGCGACGCCGTACTCGGAGCAGCAGTCCCTGACTTCGGTCACCCAGGCAAAATCGCAGGGCCGGGCGTCGGGGCCCGATTCGCCTCCGGCCGAGACCGCTTCGACCGCTCCGGGATAGTCCCTGAACCATGGACCGAGATCGACCGGTGAGAGCATCGGCTCGATCATCACCGACCTGTGCCTGAGCGGCAGGGCGAGGTATACCGGAAGCCTTTTTTCCGCCGCGTCAGCGTTCTCGCAGGTCACCGCTACGGTGACCTGCTCCCATCCCTCCCCCCAGTCGGGAGGAAGGCAGGCATCGATCCGCTCGGGCCGCTTTGTGATCATGAAGAAGCCGCAGTCGGATCGGGTGCGGATCATGTCCCAGGCGTCCTGCCGCCATCCGTCGGCGGCCGGGTGGAAGAAATCCGAGGAAAAGCAGGTGTAGACAAGGCTGCCCGCCGGGACGGCGTACATCCCTCTGTACGGCCCCGATCTCAGGATCCGGACGGGGAGATCGAACTCCCGCGTCTTTTCCACCTTTGACGGGTCGCGCCCGACGTTCTCGTCGCGCCGGTACATATAGCAGTGCGCGCACCCGGCAGAGACCTTAGTGCATCCGTGCCAGAGATTCCAGGTCGGAGTCTCGGGAGGCCGTGTGTCGCGCGGGAAATCCTGAAATATGCCCAGCTGTTCGGTTATCGTTGACATTTTTCGCGTGTGTTTTTCAGCGCTCAAATTTGCGCAGATGGTTTTTCGCGTCTATTTCTGTTCTGTCCACAGATATACCGCCTGTGTCCAGAGGTAGGACCGGGAATCGTCAGACGCCGTTACGACCCAGGTCCCCGAGGCAGACCTCGAGATCAATCTGATCATTTTATGGCTCCCCGACGGCGTGAAATCAAAGCTTTTCAGCTTTCCGCCCTCAAGTCCGGTGATCTCGGGAGTCTTGACATCGTCGTTGTCAAAATCCATATGGTAAACGACGGGACTGCCGCTTCCGGGGGAGACCGACCAGAGGTCTTCCTTCGCCAGGAGCGTCTCTCCCGTCTCCAGGTCGGCGATGATCCTCGCCATCCCGAAGTTCTCGTAGATCATATATCTTCCGTCGGCGACCGAGAAGTGCGAGACGCTCATCCCGATCTCGTTTTGCGCGTCCTGCCTGCCCAGCATGCCTGGGATCGTCATTATCGCCTTTACCATGGTCTCGTTGACCGACTGTTCCGATTTTCTGACGAAGTCGTTGCCGTAAAGATCGACGAACATCTCGTTTGCGCCGCCGCTTCCGATCTTCAGGCGCAGGAGATAAAAGCCGCCTTCCGCGGAAGCGATACCGCGCAGGGAATCGCTGCCAGATGAAAACGACAGGACCTCCGCTACCTTCTCATTTGCAGGATCGAAGCAGTAGATCCTGTCTTTATTCAGCCCTGACATCTCGTGATTCATGATGAGCAGCTTTCCGTCCGCCGCCGCCATGTCGGCGTAGGGAAAACCGTTCTCCGAGACGGTGAAGGTCTTCATCGTTTTCTGAGATGGGTCGAAGGCGAGCAGCATGAGCGGGACCGAATCGTTTCCGGGCCTGCCTTTGATCGCGAGAGTATAGATCCTGCCGTCGAGCTCGGTACGGGTGTAGTATGCCTCGTATCCCTGTCCTTCAAGAGTCCCGAGCAAGGAATCGGTGCCGTCCTCCTTGTTGAAAAAACGGTATTCCGCGTCGGCGGTGAACTCGTATTCTCCCGGCACGAAGACGCTGTAGAAGATGCCGGCGTCGGCCGCGGTGCAGAGGGCGCGGCTGTCGATCCCGCCTATGACGGCTCCGTTTCTGTCGAGCACCGGCATCTGGTCTTCTGAAACCGTGATATCCGACGCCGCAGTGGTCTCGTCGGCGGGCAGCGAGTTTTCTCCGCAGCCGGCGACCGCCAGTATCAGGGCGGCGAGTATGAAAAATATGATCGGTCTTTTCAGCATGTCAACGTTTCCTCCCGGGATTCCGGTGATGTCGTTATAATCATATATCAGTATATCATAAAAAAAGATATTGTTCAATCTTTTCTCATGAAAAATCTTTCCCGAAGAGAAGGTGTCACGGGTTCCCGGCTGTTTCTCAGTATCTATTTCATACACAAAGAGCTTTGAATTACGGTTCTCGTGAGAAAAGCCGGGAGTAACAGGGCTTTTCAAAAAAAACCGGGCCGGTAATCGATCGATCTGTCAATTACCGGTCCGCTTCTGGCCTACCCGACAGGATTCGAACCTGCGACCTCAAGAGTCGGAGTCTTGCGCGCTATCCAGCTGAGCCACGGGTAGATACAGTAAATATTATACACCCAGGCGGGAGCAAAGTCAAGTTTTTTCGGGATAATCAGGAAGGATCGCAGTATTTTTTGATTTTTCTCTTGACAAACCCCCTTAAAATAGATTATAATATTGTGTCATTGTGTATGAGCGAGACTGTCGCTCGAAGCGCAACGCTTCCGACAATCAAGAAGGGGAGGTGCTAAAGGATGCTCAGAACATATCAGCCGAAGAAGCTTCAGCGTCAGAAGGAGCACGGCTTCAGGAAGAGAATGAAGACCGCCGACGGCAGAAACGTATTAAAGAGAAGACGCGCTAAAGGCAGAAAGAGACTGTCTTACTGATCTCCCGCCGACAGGGGGGACATTCGATCCGGCGACCTGCTTTCAGCGTCGCCGGTTTTTTTCAGGAACGAAGACACAAAAAAGCAGCAGAAGACGTCCGCCGCGGATGCGGCAAAAAAGCGCAACGGAAGCGCGCTGAGGAAGAACACAGTCACCGATGAAAAACACACCGATCACAGAGAATCATCTGTTCAAAAAGGCATATTCAAAGGGCGCGAAGGCCGCGGGAAGATACACCGTCGTCTATATACTGAAGGATCTGGCCAACAAAAGGTTCGTGAGGGCCGATCCTCTGCACCGGCCGGTGAACCGCCTCGGACTTACCGTCGGGAAGAAGCTCGGCGGCGCCGTCGAGCGCAGCCGTGCTAGGCGTCTCATGCGGGAGTCCTACCGGCTGATCCTAGCCGACCCGGCTTTTGAAGTATCGACCGGTTTCCTGCTCGTGATCGCCGCCAGGAGCGCGATCGGGAGCGCGGGGTGCCCCGAGGTAAAGAGCGACCTTGTCGCGTCGATGAGAAGGCTCGGCATCCTGAAGCTTTCCGGCCGTAGTCCGGAAGCCTGTCCTAATGAGAGACCGGAAGATCAGCGGGGGGGATCGGGCGGCAGTGCGGAACAGCCTTTGAAGAAATGAAAAAACTCTGCATCGCGCTCATACGGTTTTATCAGAAGCATCTGTCGGGACTTAAACGCCGTCCCACATGCAGATTTACGCCCACCTGCTCGTCATACGCGATCGAGGCCTTTGAAAAGAGAGGTTTCATCGACGGGATGATCCTGTCGACCTGGCGCATTTTGCGCTGCAACCCTTTCTGCGAGGGCGGAGAAGATCCCGTGCCCGAGACCGGATTCCGCCGCGTCTACCGGCCGGTACCCAAAAAGGGCGAGTCGATAGCGGCACAAGACAGTCTGAACACAGACAACGCGTCACAATCTAGAGAGGAAATGCTCCGGGACGCCCGGAGCGAAAACGAGAAAAATGATTGATACAATCCTATGCTGGATAGGACAGTTCCTCGGCTGGCTGGATAAACTGACCGGCAACTATATGCTGGCTCTCTTCATATTTGCATTCATCGTCGAGCTGCTCATGATCCCCTTCGGCATCAAGCAGCAGAAAAACCAGATCAAGCAGGCCTCTCTGAGACCCAAAGAGATGGCGATAAGGAACAAATACAAGGGGCGCGACGACAAGGTCACGCAGCAGAAGGTCTCGGAAGAGATCCAGGCAATGTACAAGGAGGAGAACTACTCTCCCTTCAGCGGATGCCTTCCGATGCTCCTCCAGCTGCCGGTCATCATTGCCCTTTATCAGGTCGTCATCGACCCGCTCCACTACGTGCTCGGCGTCGCCAAGGACGCCATCACCGCCATGACCTCCTACATCTCGGCGATGATCGAGGCGGGGACCTTCGACGAGAGCTTCGCGTCGACCAGAGGTTCGATCGCCCTCATCAACAAGATCCAGGAGAACGGGATCGAGTTCTTCAAGGGTGTCATCGAATGGGCCGACGGCACCGACACCGTCACTATGGCGGGTCAGGATGTATACAATGCCTTCACCGCGGTCGCGGACAGGCTTCCGAACTTCAAAGCTCTCGGGCTTAATCTGGCCGAGATCCCGTCGATCAAGAATCCCAGCTGGCTCTGGGTCATCCCGGTGCTGACCTTCCTCGCCTACTTCGGCAGCATGAAGCTGACAAGGCTGATGACCTATCAGCCGACGAGCGGAGACGCCGCCACCGACAAGGCCACAGGCTGCTCCAACACCATCATGGACGTGATGATGCCGCTTTTCTCGGTATACATCACCTTCATCGTGCCGGCCGCCATCGGCGTTTACTGGATATTCAAGAGCCTGATCGGAACGCTCAAGTCCTTCATATTCCACAAGCTCATGCCTTATCCGAAGTTTACCGAAGAGGACTACAAGGCAGCTGAGAGGGAACTGGCCGGAAAGACTCCCAAGGAGAAGGCCAGGCCGAAGGCAGACATCGATTCGCTCGCGGAAAATCCGAACTCACTCTTCCGTCAGGACGCCGAGGACTACGTTTCGCCAGAAGAGGAGGCCGAGATCGCAAGGAAACTCGGAGCCGCCGACGGAGACGAGGACGCGGACAAGGGCAAGGACAGCAGTCTGATATCCCAGGCGCCGCTTAAAAAGTGAACCGGAACACGGGATCCGCGAACTGATTTTGGAAAAAAGATCATCACGATAAAAGAAACAGAGTAGGGAAATATGGAAAGAAAAGAAATCACGGTAAAGGCGAAGACGGTCGCCGAAGCGCTTGAGCAGGCGGCTGCCGAACTCGGAGTTCCGGCCGCGGAACTCGATTACGTAGTCAACAGCGAAGGCAAACGCGGCTTTCTCGGGATCGGCGCCGCCGAGGCCGAGATAACTGCCACCTTCGTACCAGTCGGAGAGAAGAACGCTCTCGATTTCATAAAGACCGTCGTCGGCGACATGGAGCTCGACGCCGAGATCACAAGCAGATACAACGACGAGGACGCGCTCTGCATCGACGTCAACGGGAATTCGGTGGGGATCCTGATCGGTCATCACGGGGACACCCTCGACGCCCTTCAGTACCTTGTCAATCTTGCCGCCAACAGGCGGGTCAACGGCGAGAAGCCCGACTTCATCAGAGTAAATCTCGACGTTGAAGGCTACCGCAGCAAGAGGGAGGAGACCCTCCGCACTCTCGCCCGCAGGAGCGCCGAGAAGGTCCTCAAGTACAAGAAGAGCGTCATGCTCGAGCCGATGAGCCCCTACGAGCGCCGGATCATCCACTCGGAGATCCAGTCGATGCCGGGCGTCTCGACGAACTCGATCGGCAGCGAGAACAACCGCAAGATCGTCGTTTACCTCGACGCGAACAAGACCGTCGACTGACCGGTCAGCAAAATCGACAAGGGCTGTCCCGAAAGTTGGACTTTCGGGGCAGCCCTTGTTTGCAATTTTAAAAGAAAGAACCGCCCCGAAGTCCGGTTCTTTCTTTTTGAGGAACCGTACTTACCTTTTTCCCACAGGGGAAGCTCTCATTCCCCGGCGGGGAAGGTGAAAAGGACGAAGGAGTGAGCGGGCATCAGGACGGTGAAGGAGACCTTTCCGTCATGCCTCTCGATATCCGGGATGATAATCTTCCTGTCGGTCCTGGTCCGGTCGGTGATGCGCACTTCGGGCATTCGCTCCGCCGACGATACCTCGAAGGCGACGCGTGTGTCGCGGCCCTCGGGGGTATAGTTCGCTGCGAGTATGCCGGCTTTTCCTTCGGATGATCTCGCGGCGCAGGCGTAGATCCCTTCTCCTTCCGCCTCGGTCTTCACGGCCCCGCCCATGCGGTAGAGATCGCCGAAGTATCTGAAGGCGTAGAATGGCTTGAGCTTTTTCACCGTCGCCTTGCGGCCGTGAGCGCCGATCGACATCTCCGCAACATCGAAGAGACCGCACCACTCCTTGACGACGTCGCCCTCGAAATATGTCGCGGCGGCGATGTCGGTCAGACTCTGCAGGGCGGCGAGCGTCGCAGCGCAGAAGGCGGCTCCTTTGTAGTTCTTCAGCGTAACGTATGAATCGGGCTGGTCGTTCCAGTCGCGCATATAGTTCCACTCGTCAAAGACATTCAGGGCGTCGGGATAGCCGTACCTTTCAAGTAGCACCTTCGATTTTTTCCATTCGCCCAGGAACTTTGAGAGGTCGTCGTAGTAGCGATGCCAGGAGTAAAAGTCGAGCGGAACCTGCTCTTCGCGCTCAGAGATATATTTCAGGAATCCCTCGGTGAAGGCGTTGCAAGCCCTTGTCCAGCCGCATCCTCCGATGAGAAGATCGGGGAAGCAGGATTTGAGATGGCATGCCGCGACTCTGTAGAGCTCGTAAAACTGCTCCGGGGTGCCGTTCCACATGTTCGACCCGCCGTCTGCCTCGTTCCAGATCTCCCACCAGCGGAGGTTCCATTCGTGTCCGCCGGCCCAGCCCTCGTTGTAGTGGCGGATGATATGCTCGCAGATCCTCGCCCACTTCGCGAAGTCTCTGGGCGGAAAGACATACCTCTTCACAGGGGCGTGCTCGATCGATACGCCCAGCCTGAAGATCGGCTCGGCGCCGACCTCGAGTATCTTTTCTATATAGAGGTCGGTAAGCCCGAAATTGTAGCTCTCGGGGTCGTTCTCGTCGGCGTCGAAGTTTTTGAAAATGCAGGGTATGTCTACGAACTCTCCCGAGCCGAAGGGATATTCGGTGTCGTGGAGACGGCAGAGAGGAATACCTATCTCTTTGAATTCGGGACGGGCGTCGTAGGTGAAGACCTTCGTCATCGGGCCCTCGTTGACGCCGTGAAGCGGGCGGACGGGACCGTCGTGGGCGGCAAGATCGACGCGTACTCTGAAGCTGTTTTCCATTTTATAATCTCCTTTAGGCGGGGTCATTTTATCTCCATGGGAAGCTTCGTCAGAAAGATGTGATCCGACAGCACGTATTCGTTTTCGGTCCTGATCCCAAGCTCGCGAAGCCATGCGCGGGTGCGGATGACGCCGGTGTTGTGACTGTTGAGCGCCTCTCCGCTCTCGCTGTGGAAGAAGCGTTCGCTGACATGCCAGACCGCGGCGCGGGCTCCGATCTCGCGGTAGACCTCCTTTGAGACGTTGCCGCAGCCGTGGTGTCCCACCTGTACGACGTCGGCTTTCAGCCTGTCGCGTGAGAGGGCGAGCAGCTCGCCCGACGCGACCCACTCGGCGTCGCCGAGCAGCATCCAGGTTTGTCCCTCGGCAGTCATCCTGTAAACGACCGACGAGTCGTTCGTGTTCATCAGAGCGCCCTTGACGATGTCGGGCGTGCGGATGACCTCGAAGGAGATCCCGTCGACCTCGAAGAGGTCGCCGCGGCTGACCTGCGTAACGCGGCAGCCGTCGAAATACCTGTCGAAATGAGTCATGATGTCGAGGGCGCGGATGGCGTGCGGCGACAGCTTCTCCCGCGAGATCGAGGTGTAGAACTCGGCGGGGAGGAGGCGGTGGCAGAAGCGCTCCACCCGTAGCCGCTCTCTCAGTTCGGGTCTCGACGCGATCTCGGATATCGCCCCGTAATGGTCGGTGTGCAGATGCGAGAAGAGCCAGAGGGATATCACCGGCCTGCCGTCTTTGCCGTCCCACAGCTTTTCGATGATCTTCAGAAGATGCTCGGCGTCTCCGGTGCGGCCGGCGTCGATGACGATCAGTTTCCCGCCGCGCGTCTTGATCACGCTTCCGAGGCGGTTGTTCATTATATCGCTGCCCGCGCCGAGCGCGCAGAAGAGTGGACCTTCGGTATCGTCGGGCACCTCATCGAGGATCCGGTCGAGGGTCAGGTCGTCCCGCCATCCGTCGGGGATCGAAACGTCCGGGTCGAAGGGGAAGGGAATATAGGCCTCGTTGAGAAAATCGCAGCCGAGGACCTTTTCGACAAAGGAGTAGGCGGCCATGACTGTGCCGACGCAGCCGTCGTCGATCAGTCTGTAGGCGGTGTTGTATGGCGGTTCCTCCTCCGGGGGAAGCCCGAGTCCGGTCAGATAAAGGCTGCCGCCTTCGGTGAACGAGACCCGCTCCCAGACCCGGTCGCGGGATCTCTCTTCCGACGGATCGGCCGGCCTTGACGTCCTGCCGACGATTATCTCGGGAGGGCAGGGAGGGAGGTCGTCGGTCACCGTTTCGATGTTCTTCCCGGTGACTATTCTGACATATTTTGAAATAAAGGCTGCCGCGCGCCGCTCGTTGTAGGAGGCGGCGCTGCCGATCACTATCCTGCAACTGTCGATTCTTGTCATTGCCCCTTCTGCTTCCTTTTCTGTTTTTCCGGTATCTCTGTGTTATTTGAGGGCCTGCAAAAACCGGTTTTTCACAGACCCTCAAAAAAGCTTTTATGCGGGAGGAGGCCGCTTCAGAGCGCTCCTCCGGGGTGTACCTCGTCCCAGACCTCCCGCAGAGTCCTGAGGAGATCCTCGGCGGCCTTTTCGGGGTCGGCGGCCTTCATGACCGCGCTGGTGACTCCGGTGGCCATCGCTCCGGCCCTGATCACGTCGGCGACGTCTGAGGGCCCGGATATCCCGGCGCCCTGAAGGACCATGATGTCGGGGTTTATCGCCCTCACCGATTCGATCGTGTCCTTCACGTATCCCATGTCGGCGGCGACGCCGGTGCCGATCAGTTCGGTGGGCTCGGCGACCATGAGGTTGGGACCGATCTTCGCGATCGCCCCGACCTCCGCCACGCTGTCGGCGCAGACGATGGTGGCAAGGCCGGCTTCGTCGCAGCGGGCAACCGTCTTTTCTATCGTCTCAAGGTCGAGCTTCTTCTCGGCGTGGTTGAGCATCACTCCGACGGCTCCCGCGTCTCTCAGCGACTCGGGGAGGACAGATCCGAGTCCCCGGCCGGGCTCGAGGTAATCTGCGTGCTGCGCGTATACGTGAAGATGCTTCGTGTTCGAGGCAATGAGCCTGATGTCGGCGTACTGCGGGGTGACGATGACGTCGAGGTCGTACCTGCCGGCGATCTCGTCGACGGCGAGGCAGAGCTTCAGAAATCTCTGCCCCCACATATAGCATTTCGGACCGATCTCGAAGAATGGCGGTCTGATCTTATAGCCTTTGTACATGCCGCTCTCCCTCCGGTCACATCTCGAAGACTTCGATGCCGAGAATCGCGCAGAGGTCGCGGATCGCGCGGCGGTTGTCTCCGTAGGTTATGATATAATGCTGGCAGGCGACGTTGTTCGCGAAGAGCTCGACGTCTCCTATCTCTATCTCAAGGGCGGAGAGCTGCGGGGCGGGGGCGTCCCAGCCGTACTCTTCCCACTTCGGCGGGGTCTTTCCCTCGCCGAGGAGGATGTGCATCAGGTATTTCCCGTCCTTGAAGACGAGCCTCGACATCGTGACGGTGCCGGTTTTAACTTTGGATATGTTGAGGATGCCCTGGCTGAGCAGTCCGAAGGCGGCCGGCAGGACGGTGTAGGCGTCGCCGTCGACCATGTCCGCGGCGATGAAATCGGGAACTCCGGCAAGCAGGCTCTTCTCAAAGAACTCGTAGAACTCAAGATATCCGGCAAGCTGTCCGGTCAGCTTGTTCATCATGAGCTGTGTGACCGAGCCGAGGGAATCATTTTCGGGGATCGTGGTGTATCCGTCCTCCGACAGAAGCATGAAGATGGGGGCGGGCGGGAAGCCGGCCAGCTTCTTCATCCCGTCGACGTCCTTGATCGAGACTGCCCTGCAGTGTCTCTCCTCGAGTATCTGCTTTACGGCGAGGTAGTATCCGGCGGCCTTCTCCATCGACTCACGCTTCGCCGGCTTGACGAAATGCCACTTCGACATCCTTCCGTCGACGACGGCGTCGATCTCGGCTTTTGTCAGCCTGTCGTATCTCTGCTGCACCTCGAGCAGCTCGAAGGTCTCGATCTCGACGCCGGTGGTCCGCTTGAGCGACACTCCGTCGTAGAGAGTCCCGTAGAGCTGCATGTCGCGGTATCCCGCCATGCCGACCTTGTCGGAGCGGAGCTCGCGCGCCGCGGTCGCGGCACGGCAGAAGGAGGCGACGGCGTCGCTCTTCGTCTTTTTGCCCATGACGTCCCAGACGTATCTGAAGGTGTATCCGAGGCCTTCGAAGGTTGCGCGCAGTCCGGAGGTGCCGGCCTGGTCGGCGGTGGTGACGATCCTGTCGCCCTCATACCAGCCGCAGAG
>ONVJ01000289.1 GCA_900321265.1 uncultured Eubacteriales bacterium | reverse complement strand
GATCAGCATAACGTTTGAATCCTTCAGAAACTCATCCCATGCGTATTGAACTACGGACGGAAAGGCTTCGTTCGTCTTCACAAGATAGGGGAATTCATCGATAACGAGGACTTTCTTTTCGGCAGTCCGGTAATCGGCGACAAGTCTGAACAGATCCAGCCAGTCGCCGAACGATGCGTTGGCGATCGCCTGATTGCCGGTCGTTCTTGCGATCACTCCGGCAAAACGCTTCATGCACTGGGATTCGATTTCCTTTGTGGCAAGGTAATAGAAGGAGGTTTTTCCTTTCAGGAACTCTTTGATAAGCGTCGTCTTTCCGACACGGCGCCGACCGTAAATAACGACGAACCCGCCGTCGCGCCGGTACTCGTTCTCCAACGCGGCAAGCTCTTTTTCACGTGCGATAAACTTCATGGCGCACCTCATAAAATAATATAAGCGAAATTATCATAATCTCGCTTATATTATATCACATTTTTGAAAAATGTCAATATGCGGGAGGGGAAAAGAGGCAATACCAGTAAGTTTGTAAACGAATTTCCGCTTAACTGAAACATATTTTTGCCGATTGCCGGATCCTCTAGCAGTATATGAAATAACTCTGCCCCCTCCTCTTAATGGTGGAGAGGGCAGGGTTTTCTTTCATGCCGTTCCGCTTCGGATCCATTTGTCTTAAAGATCAACTTTGCTGTTGAATTTTACGAAGAATTATGATATAATATTAGCAGCAATAAGAGAGGAGCTTAAAAAATGCCGAATATCAAGCCGGTTTCCGATTTGCGGAACTATAACGAAGTATTGCGTGATATCGCCGTGGGAGAACCCGTCTTTCTGACGAAAAACGGCAGGGGCCGCTACGCTATCGTCGATATGGAAGAGTACGAAAAGACGCAGGCGGTCATAAAACTCATGAGCGAACTCGCGAGAGGCATGCGCAGCGGAAATGAAAAAGGCTGGACATCACTTGCCGATGCGGAGAAGGAACTTGGGGAATTATACGGCAGACGCGACTTTATGAGGATACTGTTTGGCGAGTGTCAGTCCGAAGAGGATAATCAGCATCTCTCCCCCGGAGACTCCACAGAAAGACAATGAACATAAAAACACCCCCTCTGCTTCGGTTTTTTGCGGTAATAACCGTACTGACTATCATATTGGCTGCCGGCAGGCCGCTGGCGGTCGGAGCGGAAAACGGAGAAACAATGACGAATACCTATTCATACCCCGATGGTATCAGCTACGTTAAAGTGCACGACGCCCGCGACGATCATCATTTTCTGCTTGGGGCGTCGATCATCAAGCACGGGAACCTGTGGATCTGCGCCTACGGTCAGTCCCGCCTTAAGGAGAATGATTCCGAGAGCCGGTTCGCCTGCCGCTATTCCTTCGACGGCTGCCTGAGCTGGAGTGAAGAGGCGGTGATCGCCGGCCCCGAAGGCGACCGGTCCCACAGCCACGGCGTACTGTTCGACGACAACGGAACTATATGGGCCTTTTACCCCGGGGCGAGGTATGCCGGCGGATCGACCTATCCCGAACTGAAGATGGAGGCATCGTTGCTCCGCGACGACGGTCTCGTCTGGGAGAAAAAAGGCGTCGTTCTCGACACCGATTTCTGGCCGCTCTGCGAGCCGATGCGTCTGGACGACGGCAGCCTTCTCATCGCCGGACTTTACACCGCGAATTCCGGATCGGCGCCCGCCGTCGCGGTCAGCCGCGGTGATCTGACGAAATGGGAGCTTTCGCTGATCCCCGACCCGTCGGGCATAAAGCCCTGGGGGGAGACCTCGGTCGTCGGATATTCCGACAGACTTGTCGCTTTCGTAAGAACGGCAAAGGGGAAGGCGGCGTTCAGCGAGAGCTTTGACTCGGGCCGGACCTGGTCGGCGCTTGCGCTTTCGGATCACGGGATCGCCGACAGCAAGGTGTACGGCGGAACGCTCGGCACCGGCAGCAGGTATCTGATATATAACTCCGGCTCACGCAAAACGCTGTCGGTCGCCGTCGGAAAAACCGACGGGTCGGAGGGCTTTTCCGCCTCCTATCTGATAAGAAACGGATGGAAAAAGGATCCCGTTTATCTGAACAACAGACAGTGGTCCTACCCATATGCGGTCGAGGACGACGGGAAGCTTTACGTGGTCTACAGCGAGAACAAAGAGAACTGCGAGCTCGCGATAATACCGATATCGTCGCTGTCTCCGGATGTTGCTGAGAATGAAACGTTCCCGAAATACGAACAGGCCTTCCTTTCCCGTGACGCGGAGATCCCCGCGCACAGGGTGCTTCTCGAGCTGAAGGGGGAGGAGCGCTCCTGGTGGACCGGAGACGGAGGGGACGGCACGCTGCATCTGCGCTATGACAGCATCGAGGGCCTTCCCGCGGTCGTCAGGACGCAGGCGTCAGACACCTACTCAAAGGGAAGCCAGACGCTGAGGCGGCATTTCTCTCTTGACATGTCGGAGGTCGATCTATCAAGGACAGGTTTCCTGATCACTTTTTACAGCATGCGGGACGCTTCTCCCTCGCCCGACGCGAAAAACCGGCTTTTCTTCGGAAGATCCGAGTCAAAATCGGGCAGATCGCTTCAGAATCCTTCGGAT
>ONVJ01000292.1 GCA_900321265.1 uncultured Eubacteriales bacterium | reverse complement strand
TTCAGCAGGTGCTGCTCGACGCGAAGCCCAAGAACTTCGCCGACCTGATGCAGATATCCGGACTGACCCACGGTACCAACGTCTGGCTGGGAAACGCGCAGGATCTTATCAACAACGGGACCTGCACGATATCCGAGGTCGTCGGAACAAGGGACGGCATCATGCTCGATCTCATCAGATACGGGCTTGACAAGCTGGTCTCCTTCAAGATAATGGAGTTCGTCAGAAAGAACAAGAAGGGGCTTCCGATCCCCGGAGAGTTCCTTGACGCGATGAGGGAGAAGAATGTCCCCGAGTGGTATATCGGCTCGCTTGAAAAGATCAGGTACATGTTCCCGAAGGCTCACGCGGCTGCATATGTCATGTCGGCGATTCGCCTTGCCTGGTACAAGGTCAACGAGCCCACAGCATTTTATTCGGCGATATTCACGGTTGCTCCCGAGGGATTTTCGGGCGAGATCGCGGTAAAAGGCAGAAACGCCGTCCGTAACGAGATTTTGAGGATCGACAAGCTCGGGCGGGACGCGACGCAGAACGAAAAGAACACCGCTTCGACACTTCAGCTCGCGCACGAGGCGATACTCCGCGGGATAAACTTCCTGCCCGTCGATCTTGAAAGATCCGATGCGGTGGAGTTCCTGCCCGAGGGAAGGAACATCAGGCTGCCCTTTACGGCGATATCGGGCATCGGTGAAAGCGCCGCGAGGGCGATAGTCGAGGCCAGAAAGGCAGCGCCCTTCTTCTCGGTCGAAGATCTGAAGACCCGCGGCAAGGCTAACAAGGGCGCGATCGATTCGCTGAGGGCCTGCGGCGCTCTATCAAAACTCAGCGAGAGCGACCAGCTCTCGGTCTTCGACCTGCTTTGATCCGGAATTCATTTCAGAATAAAAAGGAAGTTTGAAAATGATCAGAACGGCACTGATAGGTTTCGGCGGGATCGCCCAGACCCACAAGAACGCGCACCTGAAATTCGAAGCGGAGGGCAGGGAAAAGCTTGTCGCTGCCTGCGATATCACGCCAGAGCAGTTTACAAAGCGCATCAAGATCAACATCGATACCGGCGAGCCCACACTCGGAGGCGATTTCAGGACCTATACCGACCTTGAAGAGATGCTCTCGAAGGAGGAGATCGATCTGATCGATATCTGCATCCCCTCATATCTTCATGCCGACAAGGCCGTCGCCATGCTTGAAAGGGGCTACAACGTCCTATCCGAGAAGCCTATGGCGCTGAACTCCGCCGACTGCGGGAGGATCCTCGAGGCATACAGAAAGAGCGGAAAGCAGCTCATGATCGGGCAGTGCCTGAGATTCTACGGCGAATACGTCTACCTGAAAAAGATCGTTGAGGAGAAGACCTTCGGAGAGGTTACCTCGGTGGTCCTGCAGAGACTGTCGGCTCTTCCAAGATGGTCGTGGCAGAACTGGTATCAGGATTTTTCAAAGGCCGGAGGAGTCATCGCCGACATGCAGATCCACGATCTCGACATGGCGAGGTATCTCTTCGGGGAACCCGCATACGTCGAGTGCAGGGCGGCGAGCAAGAACGTAAAATACGACGTCTCGCAGATCGTTCTGGGCTATGATTTCCCCTTCATTTCGATAGGCGACTGGACGATGAACGGCACGAGATTCACTCACATGTACCGCGTCGGATTTGAAAAGGCAACCGTCATAATGGAGAACGGAAAGATCACCGTATATCCCAACGACCGCGGAGAGCCCTACGAGCCCGAATGGAAACACGTCGGCGGCATCGAGGCCGAGATCGATTACTATCTCGATCTGCTCGAGACGGGAGGGCAGAACCTGAAGAACCCGCCCGAATCCGCCGCCGCGACGATAAGGCTCGTAGAAGCCGCATACAGAAGCGCCGACATGGGCGGGTTCAGGATAAGGCTTAACTGACAGCGCAGCATCAAGCACCTTTATATAACGTCAGGATCGTCTTCACCGGCCGATCCCGACAGCACCGTTTACCGGATCCTGTTCTATACAATCATATCAAGAAGGAAATATCCATGAAAGAAAAACTGGAAGCATTATTCAGGGAGGGCGTCTCGAAGATCGAGGCCGCGAAAAACGAGCTTGAACTTCAGGAGGTCAAAGGAGCGCTCCTCGGAAAGGTCGGCAGCATTACCGAGCTTCTCAAGGAGATCCCGAAGCTTGACGTCTCTTTACGTCCCGAGATGGGCAAAGCCGTCAACCAGGTCAAGGCAAAGCTCACCGAACTCATCGAGAGCAGGCGCGAAAATCTGAAGCTGAAAGCGTCTGAGGTCTCCCCCGATTTTGACTGCACCGTCCCGGGATTCGCCCCGAAGACCGGCGGTCTTCACCCGATCACGCAGATGTGCTACGACCTCAACGACGCCTTCCGCTCGATGGGGTTCGAGATCTTCTCGGGACCCGAGATCACGAGCGAATTCTATGCCTTCGACAACCTCAACTTCCCGCCCTATCACCCCGCCCGCGAGAGTATGGACACCTACTGGCTGGAGGGACACGACTCGGGTGAAGCGAACGACAAGCTCTGTCTCAGGCCTCATCTTACCGGCGACAGCGTGAGATACATGATGACTCACAAGCCGCCCTACCGCTTCGTTTACCCCGGCAGAGTCTACCGGAACGAGACCACCGACGCCCGCCACGAGCGCGCCTTCTTCCAGTATGAGGCACTTATCGTCGACCGCGATTTCACATTCACCGCCGGCAAGGTCATGATCAAGAGCATCCTCCAGAAGGTGTTCGGCCGCGACGTCCCCGTCAGGATGCGCGCGGGATTCTTCCCCTTCGTCGAGCCGGGATTTGAGATCGACATGGGCTGCCTCGTCTGCGGCGGAAAGGGCTGCAGCGTCTGCAAGCATGTCGGATGGATCGAGATCATGCCGGGCGGGACTCCTCATCCGAACGTTCTGCGCGCCGCGGGGCTCGATCCCGACGAATACACCGGTTTCTATGTCAATATAGGCCTTGACAGACTGGTGATGATGCGCTACGGCGTCGACGACGTCAGGCTCTTCCACTCGACCGACCTCCGCTTCCTTGAGCAGTTCCGTTAAGGAGGATATGACAGATGAAGGTATCACTGAACTGGATAAAGGATTTTGTAAAGCTTCCGGACGATTTCGATCTCGGCAGGCTCGCGTACGATCTGACCATGTCGACCGTCGAGGTCGAGGGAGCCGAGAGCATCGCGAAGCGCTATGATAATATAGTGGTCGGCGAGATAGCCGAGGTCCTGCCTCACCCGAACGCCGACAAGCTGCGCGTCTGCCGCGTTGACATCGGCGTCGGCGAGCTGAAGAATATCGTCTGCGGCGGATCGAATCTCGCTGCCGGGATGAAGGTCGTTGTCGCCTGCCCCGGCGCCTTCGTACGCTGGCACGGCGAGGGCGAGCCTGTCGAGATCAAAAACGCGAAGCTCCGCGGAGTCGAGAGCTTCGGTATGATCTGCGCCTCCTCAGAGATAGGCATGGCAGAGCTCTTTCCCGCGACAGAGGAAGCCGAGATCGTCGATCTCTCGTCCTTCGGCGCCCCGGCAGGAACACCGATCGCTGAAGCACTCGGCATCGACGATATAATTCTTGAGATAGACAACAAATCAATGACGAACCGCCCCGATCTCTGGGGACACTACGGCATCGCCCGCGAGATCGCGGCCCTGTACGACCTGCCGCTTTACAGCTTCGAGCTTTTCGCTCCGGGAGAGGTTCCGGAATATGACGTGAGGATTCTCGATCCCGACAGATGTCCGCGATATATCGGGACAAGGATCGAGGGAGTGTCTGTCAAGCAGTCACCCTTTGAAGTCAGAAGCCGTCTGTGGAGAGTCGGGCTCCGCCCGATAAACGCACTTGTCGACATAACGAACTACGTCATGCTCGCGACAGGTCAGCCCACCCACGTCTTCGACTCTGATCATATCGCAGATCATATCGAGGTAAGGCACGCCGCGGAGGGCGAAAAGCTGCAGCTTCTCAACGACAGGGAACTCGAGCTTTCTCCCGACGATCTCGTGATTGCCGACGCCAAGGGAGCCGTCGCGCTTGCAGGCGTCATGGGCGGCGCGAAGGATTCGGTGCTCCCCGGGACCGACAGCGTCATCCTCGAGGTGGCGAATTTTGAGTCTAGAGGCGTTCGCCGCACCGCGCTCCGCTACGACAACCGCACCGAGTCTTCCTCCCGCTATGAAAAGGCGATAGATCCCGAACGCTGCGATCAGGCTCTCTCGCTCGCGATGAAGATGTTCGCGGATTTCTATCCCGGAATGAAAGTCACGGCCTTCAAAGACCTTTACCTTAAGAAGGGTGAGCGGAAGGAGATCGACGTCGATTTTGACTGGCTCGACCGCAGGCTCGGAAAACGCATCCCGCAGGACATCGTCGCGCGCAAGCTCGGTGCTATGGGCTTTGACGTCGACTTTACCGAGAAGGGGATGCACATCACCGTTCCCACCTGGCGCTCTACCGGAGACGTTTCGATCAAGGCGGACATCATGGAAGAGGTCGCGCGGATGTACGGCTACGAAAACTTCGAGGCTACGACGATCACGACATCCTTTGACAGCGCGATCAATCAGCTCGACGTCGATCTTGTCAGGCGGATCAAGGAATATCTCGCCTTCCGCTGCGACATGCAGGAGATATTCACCTATCCATGGATGAGCGACGAGTTCGTCACCGCCCTCATGCCGGATACGTCTGAGATACTCGCGCTCTCGACGCCGCCGTCCCCCACAGAGAAGTTCGTCCGCGCCTCGCTCCTTCCAAACATCTGCCGGGCTATCGTCAGAAACGAGCGCAACTATCCCGAATTCGGGATCTTCGAGGAGGCGCAGGTCTTCCTTGACCGCTCCTATACTTCGAAATACCCCGGAGAGATGCTTCCTGAGCAGAAGAAGCACCTCGGCTGCGCCTTCGCGGGCTCTCCCGACGACCTGACCGGACTTTTCCGCAGGGCAAAGGGCGTCATCGGCATGATGCCGAGATATACCCATATGGAGCCCTTCACCTTCGAAAAGCAGGAGAAGCCCTGCTGGGCTGACGATACCGTCTGGCTGAACATCATGCTTGGCGGAAAGCGGATCGGCGATCTTGCGCTGCTGTCAAAGAAGGCGGCTCTCGCCTGCGGGATCAAGGTCCTGTCGGCGGTGCTCGTTGAGCTCGACATGGACTCGCTGGTCCCATTCAGATCGAGGACGAACAGATTCGAGCATCTGCCTGAGTTCCCTGTGAACGAGTTTGACATCTCCTTCATCGTCGCCTCGGACGTCAAATGGGAAGACATCAACAGAGCTGTTTCCGAGAAGAAGCCGGAGCTTCTCCGCGATCTGAGATTCGTCGACGAATACAGAGGAAAACAGATCCCGGCGGGGAAGAAGTCGGTGACAGTCAGACTGATCATCGGATCCTCCGAGAAGACTCTCGCCGGTCCCGAAATCGAGGCCGTCGCTAAGAGCGTGATGAAGAGGCTCTCCAAGACTGTCGGAGCCGAGGTCAGAATGTAAACTGAGGCATAAAAAGGGGTTGTTCAAAAACTCGTGTGGCGAGTTTTTGAACAACCCTGCGACGTTTTTCTCGGCACGAGACCATGCCGTTTTTGCCCTAAAATGCTCTATAATATGATGCTTTTTCAGGCAAAAACCGAAAAAGATCGGCAACTGTCACGGTTTCCCGGCCGTGACAGTTGCGGGGCTGTTAAAAACCTGAGGTTTTTAAACAGCCCCATAACTTTTGC
>ONVJ01000315.1 GCA_900321265.1 uncultured Eubacteriales bacterium | reverse complement strand
TCCTGCTCCGAATATCAGTCGGGCGTCATTGTCGAAGCTCTCAAAGCAGGGGAGGCGACTATTACCTGCCGCGCCGGTCACCTCACCGCGACCTGCAGGATCACGGTAAAGCCCATCGAGGTCTCTCAGGGCGGCGAAGATGCCGTCGAGTTCCTGCAGACAGGCGGATATCTCCTTTACGGCAAGGCGGCGTATGTGACCGCTTCCTACACCGACTATCAGGCAAAGGTCGCAGACAACTACCGCAAGACCGCCGAGTACTACAAGGCCCTCTTCCCCGAAGCGAGAGTGAGCGTTCTCATAGCCCCGGTATCCACCGTGGTGCTGACCGACAAAGCCGTCACGTCGAAACTCGCCGACCAGGGCGAGATCTACTCAAAGATGTCGGCGCTCTACAAAGACAGCCCGGTGAACTTCGTGAGCTGCTACAACACCTTCATGCTCCACCGGACGGAATATCTCTTCCTCACGACCGACCATCACTGGAACGCCCTCGGAGCTTACTACGCATACTCCGACTTCGTCAGCTCGATCGGAATGACACCGACTCCGGTCAGCGGATTCGACAGCTACGTGATGCGCGAGAACTACGTCGGCTCCATCTACTCATACAACAAGGACTCGGCCGCGGCTCAGATACTTAAGGCCAATCCCGATACCCTCGAGGCACTTGTCTCCCGCAAAAAGTGCACGATGAAGATCACGGGCGGCGACGGCAAGACGAACACCTACGGGATGGCGATCTTCAACCTGTCTTCGACGACCTACGGGGGCATCGCCTCGTTCATAGGCGGAGACAACCCCTTTACCGTCATCAATGTTCCCGAGAATCCGCAGGACCTCAGTATACTGATCCTGAAAGACTCATACGCCGATCAGTTCACTCCATATCTGCTTGAGCACTACGGATACATATATGTCGTAGATCCGCGCTACAACAGCACGAAGAGCCTCTATTCTCAGCTGAAGGACGTAGGCCTTGACGACATCCTCTTCCTCAACAATCTTCAGGTGGCGAACACCGATTACTGGCCGAAGGCATACCTGAGGCTGGTAGGAGTTCAGTGATCGGACCGATAAAAGAATCTGACGTTCGGCAAAAATCCGACATACATCACAACGGAGGTATCATCTTGAAAAGAACGGCAGCCTTCATTATTGCGGCATTCTCCATCCTCGCTCTTCTTTCGGGATGCGCGACCGAGCCGGGAAAGACGCCATCTTCCTCCGCCGGCGACGCGATCTCCCGCTATGACGCGGTGATAACCGAGCATTATTCATTTGCGAGCTTCGACGATTTCGACTCATATCTTGACAAATACATATCGTCGGTCACGGGAGGCAGGGAAAACTATATGGTCTCGCCTCTCTCATTCAAATATGCCCTCGCGCTTCTGACCGCCGGGGCCGAAGGAGAGACGAAGGCAGAGCTCCTTTCCGCCCTCGGAATGCGGAGCGAGGAGGACCTCACCCGGCAGCTCGTCGCCTTCTCGGAATTCTCGAAGAAATACGATGAGGATCTGGAGACCGAGGTCGAGCAGTTCAAAAAGAGCAAAGCGGCAGGTTATTATCCCAAGGACGCCAAAGAGCCCTTCAGGGCGCTGCGCGTCGCGAATTCGGTCTGGAGAAGCACCGAGCTCGTCCCGGTGGATTTCAAAGCATCCTATTCCGAAAAGATCTCCCGCGACTATTCCTCCGAATTCTTCAAATTCACCTCCGACGACGTCATAGACAGGGTAAACAGCTGGGCGAACAAGAAGACCGAGGGAATGATCCCGCGTCTGCTTTCCGACGATTACGACACGTCGAATCTCGCCGTCATCCTCATGAACGCCCTCTACTTCAAGGACGGCTGGAAAAAGGGCTTCAGTTCCACCGACAGGATCGATTCATTTACAGCCTTCGACGGAACAAAGACCGAAAAAGTCTTTATCACAAGCACTCAGGAAGTCCTCTGGTACAAGAGCGGTGATACCGAGCTTGTATCTGTGCCGATGGCTGGCGGGATCAGCATGCTCTTCGTCCTCGGCGACGGAGACGGCGCCTTCGACATGCTGAAGAAGGCGGAAAAGACAGACGTCGAGATCACGATACCAGAGATCGAGATCGAATCCTCCTTCACTAACGGCGAGTTCATGGGCTTTCTGAAGAGCGCGGGGGTAAACCTCGTGTTCGATCCCGCGGGAGCTGATCTTTCGGGGATGTTCGATCCCGAAAAGCTGGACTTCAGTCTGTACGTCAGCGACATAATCCAGAAGACGAAGCTGAAACTCGACAAGGACGGAGTCGAGGCCGCCGCGGTAACGGCGCTCATGCTCGGAAAGGGCGGCGTGTCTCCTTCCTTCGACGAAAAGGTCAGCTTCACCGCCGACCGTCCCTTCGCATTCTTCATCTTTGCGGAATCAAACGGGGAAAACATCGTCCTCTTCGAGGGCAGAGTTGTAAAATAAGAATCAGCGAAAAAAACCGGCGCGTCAGGGCTGTTCTCATAAGGTTGTTTTAGTTTAACATTGCTCTCGGAGAGGACGGACATTCATATGTTCGTCCTCTCCGAAATTGTTAGAAAATGATTTAACAGGGGGGTTAGCCCGCATTGCATTTGTGGTACGGCAGCCGGAGGCTGACGTACCACAAATGCAAAACTCGCAATTTGCAATTTGCAATTTACATTTTACAAATTACACAATTTACATTTTTCGATTTAAAAATAACTTATTTTATCCTTTCAATTCAACAAGCCCGGATATCCAAGAAGATGAGTAATTGCGTTTATGGGTATGAGTTTGAGGTTTCAAGTTGTCCGGTGTAATACATCCGCGGATGAACGCAAATACTCTTCCGTCATATTCTCTCAGTACCACGTCGTAGGAAAAGTCCAGTTTGCAGTCGCAATTCTCTTCCCGCATCTCTTCTGTGAGTTGCTGTCCGATCCTGCATATTTCTCCGTCAACTGCTAAAAGCTGCGTTTTTATCTCCTCACTGATCAATGAAAACGAATCAAAGGAAAATGAGTCGAGATATCCATAAATATCGAAATCGACATAAGCGAAAGAATAGTTAAAAAACTGCTTTTGAAAGAAATAAAACGAGTAATCAGAATTTCCCTCGTTAGGTTCATATAACTCGATGTAATAACAGTCATCAGAAAAGCCGAGTTTTTTCAGTTTTGAAGAAATAATGTCCTCAGCAATTGCCCGCATTTCTTCCACCGATTTCTTTTCAGTGCTTCCGTTTCTCAAAGAAAGTGCATATTTTGAAACTACTACATCGCAATACCTATCTCCAAGGGTCTCGGCATCGACTTCCATTCCGACTCTTATATCCTTTCCGTCATAGTACTGATAATGCAATGTCGGTATATAATATGATCTCCTATTTATTTCTTCGGATTTCAATGGCATCTTCAAAACGCATCCGTCGTGTGGATAAACAAAGGATAATGAACTCGGGATCGCTCCACTTTTGATATCTTTAAGAATCTGAACTTTTGTTTTATCCAGCTCCTTCTTGTAACAATAATCAAAAAAGGCACTGGATGTAGCAATCTCATCGGGATATCCTATATACAGGCGGACGCTTTCAAATTGCGACAAATCCGCTTCGGGTACCGTGATCTCCGGAGGCCATACGTAAGGAAGCGATTCAGGAAGTGTCGGAACAACGGATAGTTCATCTGACGTTTCGCAAGGATCAGATGTCTCGACTGGATCTGTTGTCATAATGCCGGATGGTTCAGCGCTTTCAGCAGGCAACGACGTTATTTCCTGCGGCACAGTGTTTGCACATCCAGTAAAAAAAGCTAATATAAGAAAAAATGCAATATTAACTGTAATTTTTCTTTTCATTTCAATCTCCTTCATTTACGCCTGGCATGACGTATGTTATGTTTGGAATCGGCGTATTATCATTGGTTGATGCATCGCCACGCGGGCTAACATAATCATAGGCCTTTTTATATGTAGCTTCGACAACCGCCTTAATCGTACTGTATTCACTGTCTTGGTTTTCATATTTCAGGTACTCATCAAAGAATTCGTATTGGAAGACAGAAAAGACCTTCCTGTTAAGGATCGCCAGGATCAGTGAGATTCTTCGTCTGATCATTGCGTGGTCCTTTCTTTAGAT
>ONVJ01000296.1 GCA_900321265.1 uncultured Eubacteriales bacterium | reverse complement strand
TTCTCCTGGAGCGCGGCTACCTCCTCGGCGCTTCTGCCGAAGAAGCCGGCGTATTCGATATAGGCGTAGCCCTGTTCGGCGACGGTGCGGACGGCTGCCTCAAAATCGGCCGCTGCAAGGTCTCTTACGCTGTAAAGCTGGATCCCGTATTTCATATCTTCAAAAAAAACCTTTCAGAAACTATCTGGTAAAACACTTTGTTTGAAAACAGCTTTTCCGGGGCGGATCTTATGCCGTGGTATCCTTGCGGCGCTCGGCGATATAGTCGGACTCGTCACAGCAGGGGTCGGGCTTCTCCTTTGCCGCGGGCCTGTCTTCGGCCTTTGTCACGTCGCCGATGCCGGCGGTCTCGGAAAAAATCACGTCCTTTCTCACCATCTCGACGGCGTCGGTGGGAAGGATGATCTTGGCGGCCCGGCCGTCGCACATCTTAACAAGAGATTCATATCTCTTGAGCTCGAGGACCTCGCTGCTGACACCCGCCTTGACAAGCTCGCGCAGACCGTCGGCCTCTGCCTTTTTGGCAAGGAATATCGCTTTGGCTTCACCCTCCGCCCTGGCGATACGCGCGTCGCGCTCACCTTCGGCGGCAAGGATCATCGCCTGCTTGTCGCCCTCGGCTCTCATGATGGCGGCGTCCTTGTGTCCCTGCGCCTGAAGCAGTGTCTCGCGGCGCTCGCGCTCTGCCTTCATCTGCTTCTCCATCGAGTCCTGGATGTCCTTGGGCGGTATGATGTTTTTGAGTTCGACGCGGTTGACCTTGATGCCCCACTTGTCGGTGGCCTCGTCGAGGATCGCCGTCATCTCGCCGTTGACCGAATCGCGTGAGGTCAGTGTCTCATCGAGCTCAAGGTCGCCGACGATGTTTCTCAGGGTGGTGGCGGTCAGGTTGGAAAGCGCCGAGATCGGGTTGACGACGCCGTAGGTGTACATCACCGAGTCGAAGACGCGGTAGTAGACGACGGTGTCGATCTGCATCGTGACGTTGTCCTTGGTTATGACCGGCTGCGGCGGGCTGTCGAGGATCTGCTCCTTCAGCGTCACGACGTTGGCGACGCGGTCGATGAAGGGCACCTTCAGATGAAGTCCGGCAGACCATTTTTTCTTGAACTTACCGAGTCTTTCGATAATGAACTCGGAGGTCTGAGGCACCACTCTGATGTTTCTTGAAAGAAACACGATGATGAAGACTACCGCAGCAATGATCAGAACGATTGTCCAGAAATTCTCAGGCATGGCTTTTCTCCTTTATAGTTGTTTTATTTGAATTCTTCTATGATCTCGAGGATCTCGGAGGTCTCGCGGTATCTGTATCCCTCCCAGGCGACGGTTATCTTTTTGTCCGGGAAGACGACCAGACGCTGGCCGAGCATGCCTCCCTTGCCGTATGACGAGCCGATGCCCGTCTTCCGGAGCTCGAATCCCTCCTCGAGCACCGTCGACACCCATTTTTCGGACAGTATCCTTTTTCCGCCGTAAACTCCGCCCCGGCGGTAGAGCTCGCCGAGCTTGAGCATGTCGACCGTCGATATATAAAGGCCTGTGGCCCCCATCGGATGGCCCTGCGGGCAGCGGCTCCAGGCGGCCTCGGCAAAGCCCGCGGGAAGGAAGAACTCCCTCCACAGCAGGCTGTCGATCGGCTCGCCGCAGACCTTCTCAACGACGCGTGACATAAGATAGAAGGCGCCGTCGGTATAGCAGCGCTCGACGCAGGGATCGGCGGCAAAGGGATATTTCATCATATATCCGAGGTAATCCTCCCCGAAGGCGCCGGCAGGAGCGACGTCGATGTCTAGAAAGCCCGACGGCAGCCCCATCCTGTGGAGCATGGCGTCTCTGGGGGTGATATTATGCCATCTCGGATCGATCCCGTCGGGGATCTCATCGGCGAGGATGTCGGTCACTCTGTCCTCAAGCTTCAGAAGCCCGCGGTCGAAGGCGATGCCGGCGGCGGTCACGGTAAAGGCCTTGGCCACCGAATAGATGTTCTGCCCGCGGTTTCCGGGCGTAATTGTTGCCGATTCGACGTTGCCGTCGGTCGAAAGAGCAACCGAATACACCGGCCGTCCGTTTGTTTTCAGATGTTCGCAGATAAGATCAAAAAGTCTGCTCATAGGTAGATACCTCCTTGTATTAATTGAATTATACCGCAAACCGCACTCTTTTGTCAAGAAAAACCGTCGCACTGTTGACAACCGACGCGGTTTGTGATAGTATTTTAGAGAATAAGAAGCCGGCGGAATGCTCTGCCGGCGGGAGGACGGAATATGAAGATCGGTGTATGCACGGGACTGAAGAACATCAGCGCTGCCGCGGAGGCGGGGTTCGACTATATAGAGCCTTCCCTCACGTCACTGGAAAAGATGACAGATGCGGAATTCGCGTATGCCGCTTCTCTTCCGAGGCCGATACCTGTTCTCAGAGCGAACGGCCTTTTGCCGGGGGAACTGAAGGTGACCGGTCCCAGTGTCGACTTCGGAGCGATCCGCGCTTATCTTGATCTCGCCTTCGCGCGGGCATCGAAGCTCGGGATCGGGATCGCAGTCTTCGGCAGCGGTAAGGCCAGAGCCGTCCCGGAGGATTTTCCCTTCTCCGAAGCCTGGCTGCAGCTTTCATCCTTCCTTTCGGTCGCAGCTGAATACGGAGAAAAATATTCGGTGAGCGTAGCGATAGAGCCGCTCCGCAGGCAGGAATGCAATATACTGAACCTCGTTTCAGAGGCGGTCGCCCTGGCGGCTTTCACCGGGAAGGAGAGGATCGGCGTCCTTGGCGACACTTTTCACATGCTGTCGTCGGGAGAGCCTCTGGGAGCCCTTGTGAGGGCCGGCGGGCTGCTTTCGCATATCCATATATCCCATCCGCTGGAAGGCCTCACAGGCCGCGATTATCCCCGCGAGGGCGACGGATCTGTAGACAGCTACCTGGAACTCTTCTCTGTCCTGAAATCAGCGGGATACAGAGGATATGTCAGCCTGGAGGCGGGATCACGTGACTTTGCGTCGGAAGGGCCCGCGGCCGCCTCTCTCCTTCACAGGCTGGCGTCTGAGGCGGGTTTTTGAAATTATCATAATGGAAAAGATCGCCGGAGGCCTGATTGCGGGTCTGCGGCGATCTTCATATCTGCTGACGGGATCATATCCCCGGCGTGTTTTTCTTTATCCTCAGATTGTTGAGCGCCCTTCCGATCATCAGCTTTGAAAAGGCGAGATCGGCAGCAGTTTTTTTTGCCCTTATCTCGGCTTCAGCCTCACGCAGAAGCTCGGACTCGAGATCTGCGTCGATGTCTTCGGGATAGGAGGCGTATTCGCAGAGCATCTTGACCGCAGTCTTCTTGACATCGACGATCCCCCGGGAGACCGAGAATTCGCGGCGCGTTCCGTCCGGAAGCGTATAAGCAGCCTTGCCGTCCTTTACCGCCGCGGCAAGCGGCTCACGAAGCGCCTCGATACCGATCATCCCGTCGCTGACGGGGATTGTAAGGGATACGACTTCTCCGACGAAAAAGGGCTTTTCGGGAGTGAGAACTTCAAGCCTGAATCTTCTTTTTTCCTCCACAGCTCATCCTCCGTCCCCAAGCTCTCCCGCACGTTTCTTGACATCCTCGATGGTTCCCGCCATGAAGAAGGCCTCCTCGGGGATAGAATCGCAGTATCCGCCCGCGATCTCCTCAAATCCCCTTACCGTCTCGGAAACCGGGACATATACGCCGGGAATGCCGGTGAACTTTTCCGCAACGAAAAGAGGCTGAGACAGGAAGCGCTGTATCTTTCGTGCTCGGCGGACGGTCAGTCTGTCCTCCGTCGAAAGCTCCTCCATGCCGAGGATCGCGATGATGTCCTGAAGCTCGCGGTATTTTTCAAGTATCTCCTGGACCTTGCCTGCAGTCTCGAAATGCCTCTGCCCGACGACCTCGG
>ONVJ01000297.1 GCA_900321265.1 uncultured Eubacteriales bacterium | reverse complement strand
GGCGCGGCGAACAATCTGCTGGCCGCCATGCTCGACAACCACATCCAGCAGGGCAACGCCCTCGGGATCGATCCGAGGAGGATAACCTGGAAGAGATGCGTCGACATGAACGACCGCCAGCTGCGCTTCATCGTCGACGGACTCGGCGGAAAGGCGAACGGGACTCCCAGGGAGGACGGCTTCGACATCACCGTTGCGTCGGAGATAATGGCCGTCTTCTGCCTTGCCTCCTCGATCACCGACCTGAAGGAGAGGCTCGGAAGGATAATCGTCGGCTACACATATGCCGGTAAGCCGGTGACCGCCGCCGATCTGAAGGCGGTCGGCGCGATGACTGCCCTCCTCAAGGACGCGCTCAAGCCGAACCTCGTCCAGACACTCGAGGGCACCCCCGCCTTCGTTCACGGCGGTCCCTTCGCCAACATCGCTCACGGCTGCAACTCGGTCACCGCGACCAGGATGGCGCTCAAGATGGGCGACTACACAGTCACCGAGGCCGGCTTCGGAGCCGATCTCGGCGCAGCGAAGTTCCTTGACATAAAATGCCGCATGGCGGGTCTCAGACCCGACGCCGTCGTCGTCGTGGCCACCGTCAGAGCCCTCAAGATGCACGGCGGGCTTCCCAAAACTCAGCTGGCGACCGAGGACCTCGGCGCACTCGAGAAGGGAATACCCAATCTGCTGCGCCACGTAGGCAACATCAGAAACGTCTACAGGCTCCCATGCGTCGTCGCCGTCAACCGCTTCCCGACCGATACCGACGCCGAGATCGGCTTTATCGTCTCAAGATGCCGCGAGCTCGGCGTGAACACCGTCCTGTCGACCGTCTGGGCCGAGGGCGGAAAGGGCGGCGAGGAGCTCGCGCGCGAAGTGGTCAGGCTCTGCTCGGAGGATGGAGCCGCCGCGGGCTTCTCCTTCTCCTACGGCCTTGACGGATCGATCGAGGACAGGATCGCTACCGTCGTAAAAAGGATATACGGCGGCGCCGGGATCAGCGTCCTTCCTGCGGCAAAGAAGCAGATCGACGAGCTCACCTCGCTCGGCTTTGGCGGACTGCCGGTCTGCATAGCCAAGACACAGTACAGCTTCACCGACGACCCGACAAAGCCGGGAGCCCCCGAGGGCTTCACCGTCACCGTCAAGAATGTCAGGGTGTCAGCCGGAGCCGGCTTCATCGTCGTGCTCACCGGGGACATCATGACGATGCCCGGACTCCCGAAGGTCCCCGCCGCCGAGAAGATCGACGTCGACGAGACCGGAAGGATCAGCGGACTCTTCTGAACACACGCAGAAAAAAATAAAAGATAAAGGAAGTACCGAAATGGCGAACTACAGAATTCTGTTCAATCCAAAGGCTAACGGCGGAAAGGGAAAGGAAGAAGCGGAAAAGCTGTCCTCCATTCTGACAGGAGACAGTCTTTCATTTGAAGACATAACCGCGATTACCTCCTGGTCCGACTTTTTTGCGTCGCTCGGGGAGGGCGAGCTCCCGGTCCTTACCGGAGGAGACGGAACGCTGAACAGATTCGTAAACGACACCGACGGCGTCGATTACCCCTGCGACATTCTATACTATCCCACCGGGACAGGCAATGATTTCGCGGCCGACGTAGGCATCAGATCCGGAGAGGCTCCGAAGGTGATCACCGATTATCTGAAGGATCTTCCCGTGGTCAGAGTCAACGGTATGACACGCCGCTTTCTCAACGGCATCGGATACGGCATCGACGGCTATTGCTGCGAGGTAGGAGACGACCTTCACGCCGCCGGAAAGACCGATGTGAACTACGCCGGCATCGCGATCAAAGGCCTGCTCTTCCATTTCAAGCCCCGCAACGCGAAGATAACGGTCGACGGAGTCACCGAAGAGGTGAAGAAGGTATGGCTTGCTCCCGCTATGAACGGCAGAATGTACGGAGGCGGCATGATACCGACGCCGGATCAGAAGCGCCTCGCCCCGAAGGAGGAAAAACAGCTTTCGGTCCTCGTCTGGCACGGCTCGGGAAAGATTTCGACGCTTGCCGTCTTCCCCTCGATCTTCAAGGGGGAGCATCTCGGTCACCCGAAGATGTGCAATGTAAAGACCGGAAGAAAGGTCAGAGTCGAGTTCGACGCTCCAACCGCGCTGCAGATCGACGGCGAAACGGTAAGGAACGTCACGTCATACGAGGCGGAGATCTGAGAGCCTCGGCTCAGCTCCTGCGAAAAATCCGGGTTCAAACCTTTCTCGGCGCCGATCCGGCGACCGGGTCCGGAAGGAGAAGGAAGGGAGGAAGAGTCTTCAATGAAATTACTGTCATCATTTTTCGGCCCTAAAAAAATCGGTACCGGAAAATACTTTCTGATCGGTTCGGGAATTACCCTTGCGGCTGCCGGTACTGTCGCGGCATACGCCGCGCTCACGAGATTCCTCATGAACGTAGCCTTCTCGAGAGAGGCCCCGAAGACGATAACGAAGGTGCGGCATACCATCGAGCATTCCGAGGCTAACAGGGACCTCATGAACGACCTCGCCGCCGCGGCGAAGCGACTTGAGGAGAACTGCCGGGAGGAATACCGCATCACCACCGAAGACGGGACCGAGCTGGTAGCCCACTACCGCCCCTGCCCCGAACCCAAAAGACTGCTCATCGCCATGCACGGCTGGAGATCTTCATGGTCGAACGACTTCGGACTCGTCGCCGACGACTGGTACCGCTCCGGCTGCAACGTCCTCTTCTGCGAGCAGAGGGGGCAGAACAACAGCGGCGGGGATAACATGGGCTTCGGGATCCTCGAGCGTCTCGACTGCCGAGACTGGGCCCGCTTCGCCTCGGAAAACCTGGCGGGCGGACTTCCGGTATATCTCGTGGGCATCTCGATGGGAGCGACGACAGTCCTGATGGCGGCCGGGCTTGACCTTCCGTCAGACGTCCACGGCATCATCGCCGACTGCGGATTCACATCGACCGACGGCATCTGGCGCCACGTGATGGAGGACAACCTCCATCTGCCCTACGGCGCCCCGATATACGAGTACCTGGCAAAGCAGCGGATCGGAGTCGACCCGAAGGATTTCTCCACAGTGGAGTCGCTTAAGGGGAACAACATCCCCGTCTTCTTCGCGCACGGCACCGACGATTCCTTCGTGCCGGTCTCGATGACGTACGAGAACTACAAGGCATGTACGGCTCCGAAGAGGCTCTTCATCGTGCCCGGAGCCGAGCACGGCCTCAGCTACAGAGTCGATCCCGACGGCTACCGCAAGGCGGTGGAGGAGTTCTTCCGGGATTTCGACGGCGTTGTTCCGGAACCGCGGGCAGGGAAGTCCGGGGACGGATCATCGGCAGCTCCGGAAGAGGTCTCCGCTTCAGGCGGAAAAGACTCAGCCGAAGGAAATCCGGACCTCACGGCTGCTGAAAGCGAAAAGACGGAAAATGATACGGCTGACAGTGACGCGCAAAAGAAAAATCCTCCCGACAGCACAGCAGGGAACGCGGACTGATTCACACAGGAAGGAAGTAAAAAGTATATGAACGGCAGAAAGCTTGTCGTATTCTCATGCGACGCGATGGTCTATGAGGACATAGAATATCTGAAGGGAAAATCAGAAAGATTCGCAAAGCTGCTCGCCGGGGGCTCGATCGTCAAGCGCACCCGTACGATCTATCCCTCGGTCACCTACCCCTGCCACACGACGATGTCGACCGGATGCTATCCCGACAAACATACCGTCGTCAACAACTCTGTCTTCAGGCCGGGGCAGCTGAAAAACGTCCCCTGGCGCTGGTTCGCCGACGCGATCGCAGTTCCGGATATCTTTACCGCGGTAAAGAAGGCGGGCGGGACGACCGCCTGCGTCTTCTGGCCGGTGACCGGATGCCATGAATATATCGATTACAACCTGCCGGAATACTGGCCTCAGACTCCCGAGGAGACGAACAAAGAGGCTTTTCTCCGCGCCGGAACGACCGAAAAGGTATGGAAGGAGTGTGTCGAGCCCTTCATAGGCGGCGTAAAGATCAGAAGCCATCCCGGGACCGACGATTTTCTGATCGAGGTCGCCTGCGAGATGATCAGACGATACAAGCCCGACCTGCTCATGATCCACACCGGCGATCTCGACAGCTTCAGGCACAGATACGGCCTTTTCAACGACTGGACGAAAAGAGGCTCGGACGACGCCGAAAGATGGCTCTTCGACCTCATGGAGGCCGCGAAGGAGGCCGGAGTCTTTGACGACACCGACTTCTTCCTCACCTCCGACCACGGGCAGCTTGAGATAGTCAGGAACATAAAGCCGAACGTCGTTTTCGCCGACAACGGCCTTATCGAGAAGAATCCCGACGGAACGATGAAGAGCTTCAAGGCATACTGCTATTCGACCGGTCTGTCGGCTCAGATAGTGCTTAGCGATCCGTCTGATTCTGTCCTCTGGTGCCGCGTATATGACCTTCTCAACCATATGAAGGAGGAGGGGATATACGGGATCAGCCGGGTATATACCGCGGAGGAGATAGAGGAGTCCGACAGACTAGGCGGAAACTTCTCCTTCGTTATCGAGAGCGACGGATACACCTCATTTGCCGAGGACTGGAACCGTCCGATGGTAAAGGCCCTCGATCTTTCCGACTACCGCTTCGGCAGGGCAACTCACGGACACTATCCCGACAAAGGCCCTCAGCCCGTCTTCTTCGGGTTCGGTCCCGACATCCGCGCGGGAGTCGAGATCGAGAGGCGGCCGACAGTCGACGAGGCGCCGACATACGCGAAGATCCTCGGAGTGAGTCTGCCCGACGCCGACGGACGTCCGGTCGACGAGATGCTCCGCTGAAGCAGAGAGACAGGAATGCCGAGATTTTTTGTCGATCCTTCGGCGGTCGACCGCGAAGCCGGAAGGATAGTCATAACCGGCGAGGACGCCGGACATATAGCGAGATCGCTGAGGATGGCGGTCGGAGAGACGCTCACCGTCTGCGACGGCGCGTCGAGGGTCTACCTCTGCAGGCTCGACCGGATCAGGGACGGAGAGGTCTCGGCGTCGGTGCTCGAAGAGAAGGAATGCCAGGCGGAGTCTCCGCTTAGAATAACATTATTCCAGGCGTCGGTAAAGGGCGACCGCCCCGACACCGTCGTGAGGAGATCTGTCGAATACGGCGCTGCCGGGATAGTCTTTTACAGATCCAAAAGATGCATAGCCGACATCTCTCCGTCAAGGCTTGAGCGGCTCTCAAGGATATCGAAGGAAGCCGCGATGCAGTGCGGAAGGGGAATAATCCCCCGGGTCAGCGGGACCCTGGGATTCGAAGAAGCACTGAGGCTTGCCTCCGGGGCCGACCTGCCTCTTTTCTGTTACGAGGAAGAGAAGGCGGTGACTCTGTCGGAGGCGCTGGGGCGGGAGGCGGCTCCCCGCACCGCCTCGGTCTTGATAGGACCCGAAGGCGGATTTTCCCCGTCAGAGGCGGACGCCGCGAAAGCCGCGGGAATGATCAGCGTGTCGCTTGGAAAGAGGATCCTCAGGACCGAAAGCGCCGCTCCGTTTGTTCTTGCCTGCCTCTCGTTGAGGTTCGAACCCGGCGTCTGACCGGTGCACTCATACACAGAATACG
>ONVJ01000299.1 GCA_900321265.1 uncultured Eubacteriales bacterium | reverse complement strand
GAGATGGAAGAGGGCGGGTCCTCCGAAGAGCTCGGCAACCTCGGTGATGAGGTCCTTTACCACTTCGTAGTACTTTTTCGTCGAGATCATCCTCGCGTATTCCCCAAGCCAGATGTCGTGGCAGCAGGAGAAGTTGAGCTTGGGGAGCGGCGTCATGCCGAGCGACCTGATGCGGTCGAGCTCTGCCTTCAGCTTGTCCTTCGGCCAGGCGCCCTTCACCGAGATCTCGGGGTGCGATTCATACTCGATGCCGTCGCCGATATCGATGAGCAGCGTGTTGATCCCCTGTGAGGGAAGGAAGTCGACGGTCGTCTTCCAGACCTCGTCGGAGGTCGGAAGCTCGGGATAATAGGGAGCGTAGCGGTTTTTAAGGCCGGAATCGGGGTCTCCCCACATATTGGTGCCAAGGTGGATCAGATATCCGAAAAGCTGTCTGTTTCCCATATCCGTTTTCCTTCGGGATTCTTTCGCTTATTTGCCGAAATATCTCTTGAGCAGACCCTCAAAGGCCTTGCCGTGTCTGGCTTCGTCCTTCGCCATCTCGTGGACGGTGTCGTGTATGGCGTCGAGTCCGAGGGCTTTCGCCTTCTTCGCGAGCTCGAACTTGCCCTGTGTCGCGCCGTTCTCGGCCTCGACTCTCACGGCGAGGTTCTTCGCGGTCGATTCGGAAACGACCTCTCCGAGAAGCTCGGCGAATTTGGCGGCGTGCTCGGCCTCTTCATAGGCCGCGGTCTTCCAGTATTCGGCGATCTCGGGGTAGCCTTCGCGGGCAGCCGCGCGGGACATGGCGAGATACATTCCGACCTCGGTGCACTCGCCCTGGAAATTCGAGCGGAGTCCTTCGATTATGTCGGCGGGAGCGTCCTTGGCGATGCCGATGACGTGCTCGGTCGCCCAGAATCTCTCTTCCTCGGTGACCTCGACGAACTTCTCGCCGGGGGCTCTGCAGAGCGGGCAGCTTTCGGGTCTGGTGTCAGAGATGACGATCTCTCCGCAGATGGTGCATTTCCATTTTTTCATTTTGTGATCCCTTTCTTCAGGTATATTATTTGTTTGTTTTTCTTCTTTGACCGATCCTCCGCCTATCTTCTCGAAGGCATCGGGACCGTGCTTGCAGATCGGGCACTCAAAGTCCGCGGGAAGCTCGTCACCCTCGTATTCGTATCCGCAGACGGTGCAGCGCCAGACAGTCTTTTCCTTCGCTTCGGCGGGACGCGCCGCAGGCGCCGGCTTGATGTTGGTCTGGTAGTAGCTGTATGTCACGGAGGGCAGGGAGGAGATGACTTCGGCATCGGTGACCTCGGCGTAGAATACCGTGTGGGTCCCGGCGTCGACACTGTCGGTCACCCTGAGCGACAGCCAGGCGTTCGCGAAGGCGGTCAGTCTGAGGAGTCCGTTCCCGGTCCTCGTCACCTCACCGAAGCCCGAGTATTTGTCGGTGTCGCGACCCGAGGCGTAGCCGAAGCGTTTTATCAGATCGAAGGGGACGTTCTCGGTGAGGACCGAGATGTTGAAAAGACCGGTCTTCGATATCAGTTCGGTCGAGTAGTTCCCCTTGTTTACCGCCAGCATGACGGTGGCGGGCGACGAGGTGAGCTGGACGAAGGTGTTCACTATGCATCCGTTGTCCTTCATTCCGGACGCGGTGGACAGGAGATAGAGGCCGTATCCTATTTTATAAAGAGCTTTGCTGTCCATTCGTTTTCCCTTTCAAAAGGATTGTTCGCGGAGAAGACCGCGCTTGCATTTACCTGAATAATGATACTATATAATCGGTCTTTTGTCAACTGGTTTTTTTGGCTTTTGAGCGGATGGCGGGACCGCGCGGCGGACCGCGGGAGGAAGCTGATGGAGTTTGATGAGAAAACAATAGCGGATGAGCCTTCCGGCTACGTCGGGGAGACCGGGCCGGACGGGACTCCGCTCGGCCGCGGAAGGCTGAGGTTCGGCGACGGAACGGTCTATCGGGGAAGCATCGACTGGCACTCCCAGCGGGGCATCGGGGTCTGGTACTATCCCGACGGCAGCTCGGCGGGCTGCGGTTTCACACTCTGCCGCGAGACGCCCGCGCTGAGGTTGGGCTCATCCTCGGGGAAGGTTTATGTCAGATTCCTCTCGAGATTCATGTCTGAAGACGGCGCATCCGATCCTGAAGCCGACGCCGTCTGCGCTGAGCTGAAGCGCAGGTTCGACGCCGCCGGAGTCATCCTTGAGTACAACGCCAGAGCGCTGCTCTGCGATCTCATACTCACGGGCGAGCTGCCGGCAGACGCCGCTTTCCCTCCGGCGGGATCTCCGGGAGTTTTCAGGATCCCCGACGCGCTCGAACTGAAAGACTCTAATGTTCCACGGGAACAATATTCAAAGACTTGAATAATCGTGATGATGCCTACAATAACGACAGAACAACATAAAGGATGCTGATTTGGCTTCCGGGACGAAAACAAACCGGTCTCCTTCGAAATATGTGACTCCCATCCCGGACAGTTTCCAGGATTATTATAATTTGTTGCAGATTATTATTCTTCTTAGAACAGAAAATACCGAAAAACTGCGCAACTATCGGAGTGTTGTATTGGGATCGGTTACGATAAGTGGACGTATGACAGATCGCAAGCGTGAACAGGTGAATTGTTTCTTTTTTCAAAAAGGATTGCTGAATCGAAGAGATAAATCACAGAAAGAACTATAATCATGAAAAAGCCGGAAAAAAAGAGGAAAAAAGTCAAAAAGAAGATAAAAATAGTGATCGCGCCCGATTCCTTCAAGGGCAGCATTTCGGCGCCGGATGCTGCAGAGGCGATCGCGGAGGGACTCGTATCGGTCCTCGGTGACCGCCTGCTGACGGTAAAGAAGCCGATCGCCGACGGCGGCGAGGGCACCCTTGACGCCCTGGTCCCCGCCGACGGACGGATATCGCTCGACGTGACCGGACCCGACGGCGACCCTGTCCGCGCGGAATACGGTATCGCCGGCGGCACCGCCGTCATCGAGATGGCGAGGGCCTCGGGGCTGACGCTCTCGTCGGTCAGGCGCGCCGCGCAGGCAACGACTTACGGGACCGGCGAGCTCATCGCCGACGCGCTGGACCGGGGGATCAGGCATATCATGCTCACCGCCGGCGGATCGGCCACGAACGACGGCGGATGCGGAATGTTCGCCGCGCTCGGAGCGGTCTTCAGAGACTCAGCCGGAGATGCCTTCATTCCGACGGGCGGGACTCTTTCGAGGATCGCGTCGATCGATCTTTCCGGCCTAAGGGCGGGATTCGGGGAGACAGATTTCACGATCGCCGCCGACATAAAAAATCCCCTCCTCGGGCCCGAAGGCGCGACATACGTCTACGGACGGCAGAAGGGGGCGACCGATAAGGAGCTCGACATGATGGAGCTCGGGATGTCGTCCTATGCCGCTATCGTCGAGAAGATCTGCGGGCGGCATGTCAGCGAGGTCCCCGGCTCGGGAGCCGCGGGAGGAATCGGGATACCGCTTATCGCCTTCGCGGGTGCTGTTGTCTCGCGGGGGATCGACACCGTGCTTAAGACCGCGGGATTCGACGGGGCGCTGAAGGGAGCCGACGCCGTGATAACCGGAGAGGGAAAGCTTGATCTGCAGAGCCTCTTCGGCAAGGCGGTGAGCGGTGTAGCGTCGGCCGCGGCGAAGGCAAAGGTCCCTGTCGACGTTATCTGCGGCTGTCTGGGTGCCGAAAGGGAGGAACTGAGGTCGCTCGGCCTCAGGGAGATACTCGCGCTCTCTGACTTCGCTCCCGACGCGAGGTCGTCGATTGAGGACGCAGGCCGCTGGCTGAAGGAGGCTGCGGCGGAATACGCGAGAAAGCTGTATTTGTGATCTGAAATTTGAAAAAGTTGGGG
>ONVJ01000300.1 GCA_900321265.1 uncultured Eubacteriales bacterium | reverse complement strand
ATCAGGTACGGCAGGCTGGATGCGACCGACGAAGAGTGCGTGACGGCGGCAAAGCTGGCCGGTGCCGACGACTTCATCTCGAGGCTTCCCGATGGCTACTCGACCGAGCTCACAAACAACAGTGCCAACCTCCCGCAGGGCCAGCGCGAGTTGATCGCCATCGCCAGGTGCGCTGTCGCCGATCCTCCGGTCATGATCCTCGACGAGGCGACCTCGTCGATCGACACACGCACCGAGTCGATCGTTCAGCGCGGCATGGACAAGCTGATGGAGGGCAGGACGACCTTCGTCATCGCCCACAGGCTGTCGACGGTAAGAAACGCCGACGTCATCATGGTGCTCGATCACGGAAGGATAATCGAGCGCGGAAGCCACGAAAAGCTGATCGCCGAACAGGGAGTCTATTACAAGCTCTATACCGGAGCCTTCGAGCTGGAATGAGCCCTCTGCGTGGAGAAACGCTGTTGCTCAACAGGAAAGGAAACTGGAAAATGATACGGAGAAAAAAGATCCTGAGGCTTGCCTCGGCGCTTGTCGCGCTCCTGCTTGTCCTGCCGCTCATCGCGTCCTGCGCCGACTTCGGCGGAGGGAAGGAGACCGATACAGATACCGAAGCGCCGGCGGAGGTCAGATATCTGATAAAAGACGGTGAGGCCCTCTTTTCGATCATCAGAAGCTCATACTGCTCTGACGCCGTCGCCTCCGCGACCACCGCGGTGTTCAAGACCATCAGGGACAAGACAGGTGTCAGGCCGGATTATTCCGAGGACCTGATCTCAAAGGACAGGACCGACAACGAGGATTTTGAGATCCTCGTCGGCTCCACCAACCGCAAGGAAAGCGTCGCCAAGCTCGCCGAGCTCACCACGAAGGACTGGTATGTCGGACCATACGGCAGCAAGATCCTCGTCATCGGCGGAGACGATGCGTCGACGCTCAAAGCGATCGCGAGATTTTCCGAGATCGTCGGAGCGAACATCGCCGCGATGGGGGAGGACGGAGACCTCGTTCTCGGGGACCTGGGGACAGAATACCTCTACAGACACGAGTATCCCTCGGCCGAGATCTCGGTCGGCGGAAAGAAGATAAGCGGATACACCATATATTACGGCAGCGACAAATACGCGAAAGAGATCGCCGAGAACATAGCCGCGAAGATCACCGATACCTGCGGAGCGGTGCTCAAGGTATCGAGATGCCCGACCTCGAAGGACAAGATCGGAGAGGACTGCATAATCGTCGGAAAGACGGTCGCGGACAGATCGGTCGAGCTCACCGCCTCATTTGGGTACGCCGAAAAGATCCCCTATGCCCTCTCCTGCGAGGGGGGCAGGCTTTATCTCTGCGGATTCGAATGGGGCCTTTACGCCGCAGCTGAAAAGCTCTTCGACGATTTCCTTGACGCGGGGAAGGACATCCCCGACGGTTATTACGATTCGGCCGCTCTGGCCGGCTCTCCTTCGGTCCCGCTGACAACCGGATGCGACATCAGGGTGATGACGAACAACGTCTGGAAGTGCGACAACAACCAGCCTGCCTGGAAGGAACTGGGATACGACTGCTCCGCCAAGACGAGAGCCGAGGGATTCATTATCGTATACGTCGCTTTCAAACCCGACATCATCAACCTGCAGGAGATGTCCCAGACGATGCTCTCATACATCAAGTCTGGGCTGAAGGCCGCGGGACTCAACTACAGGGCGGTATGCTACGCTCCCGGAGAACCCGACGACACGCCGCTGCTCTACAACGCCGACGTCCTCGAGCTTAAGACGAGCGGACATCACGTCTATACCTACGGAAACAACGGAAACACAAAGAGCTATACCTGGGGCCTCTTCGTACACAAGGAGACCGGCACGCAGTTTCTGAATCTCTCGACCCACCTCTGGTGGAAGAGCGAGAGCGTCGAGCCGGGAAGCAACGAGTCGAGGCTGAGGCAGGCGAAGGAGATCACGGCTCTCGCCGACAAGCTTGTCGAAAAGTATTCCTGCCCCATGATCATCTCGGGCGATCTCAACTGCAACATAAACTCGACCGCGATAGCCGAGCTGAAGAACGGCGGATTCGAGGACTGCTACGATCTCGCATCGAGCAAGGACAATACCAGAGGACATCACGCCTGCAGCGCGTCGGGCTTTTCAACCGAGCTCTACGAAGGCGCATACTCCTCCGCGATCGACCACATGTTCATAAGGAACAAGGGAGTATGGTCGGTCTCGGTCTTCCGCCAGCCGGTCTGCTCCTTCTACTGGCAGCTGACCGACCATATCCCGGTATATTCCGACATTGCTTTCAATCTGCCGTGACGACGTGATACCGTCAGGCGAATGATTCGGAATCATGATATGAGGAAGGAAAAACGAATGAATAAACCGACAGAAGAAAAAGGCCGCCGGTCGGGTGCCCTGAGCAGAGTTTTAGCGCTTATCCTGGCTGCTGCCTGCATGCTCGGGACCGCGTCCTGCGGCGGAGCCGGCAAACCCGACACGACGTCCGAAGCCCCCGGAACCTCCGCCGATCCCGGGACTCAGGATCCCGACGCGACCTCCGCCCTTCCGGCGGACAGCACCGCGGAGGATACGACAGAGGCTCCTCCGACACCCGAGGTTCCGAAGTCGCTGAAGATCCTGGCGATCGGGAACTCCTTCTCGGTCGACTCGATGGAGTATCTCTGGCGTCTGCTGCGCGACTGCGGAGTCGAGAAGATCATCCTCGGCAACCTCTACTACGGAGGCTGCGCGATGTCGCAGCACCTGTCCTTCGGGCAGTCGGACAGCGCGTCCTATACCTATTACAAGAACACTTCGGGAAGTTGGTCGTCAAGAAGCTCGGCGAAGATGAGCGAGGCGATCGCCGACGAGGAATGGGACATCATCACCCTCCAGGAGTCGTCAAAGACATCGGGAGTCGCGTCGGCATACAAGGCCTCCTTCAAGAAGCTCGTCGATCTGGTCAGGTCGAAGAATTCGACGGCGACCCTCGTCTGGAACATGACATGGGCCTATCAGTCGGACAGCACCCATTCCTCATTCCCCAACTACGGCAGAGATCAGGCAAAGATGTATTCGATGATAGTCGACTGCGTAAAGACCTATGTTGACGCCGAGGACAGGATATCCTACGTCATCCCGGTCGGCACCGCCGTCCAGAACGCGAGGACGTCATATCTCGGCGACAATCTCACGCGGGACGGATACCACCTCAACCTGCATTTCGGACGCTATCTCGCCGGTCTTACCTGGGCCTGCGCCATCACCGGAGTATCCCCCGACAGCGTGAGCTACAACCCGGTGCCGTCGACGATCAACAGCGACATGGTCGCGGTGGCGAAGGAATCGGTCAGGAACGCGCTCGCGAACAAATATGAGGTGACAGAGTCGGCGATTAAGACGGGAGAGGGCTCGCTTAAGCAGACCTCGACAACGACGACCGATCCGACCGAGGTCCTCCACGCCGAGGACTTCTACGAGGCCGACAAGACCGCCGCGGCCGCGAACGGAATCGATCTGGACAAATACGAGCTGCTCTCCTGGGAATATCTTGAGAACACCTACTGGAACAGCACGAGCAAGGCGACGACGACCACGCCGTCCTCGACGGCATCGACCTATCATCAGAATATTTGTACGAAAAAGAAATTCTCCACTGCCGAAGTTCCGGTCGGAAGCGTCTTCATCTGCGACAGCGGCTGGCAGTACAGGCTTGAGAAGTTTGAGAGCGAGAACGCAAAGTACTCGGGCACAAGACCGGGAATGATAACGGCTCCCGTCTTCATCCTGACCGACGAATGGCTGGGAGGCTGTGGTTTCGTTACCTGGAACGTCGCATCCAACCCGAAATCCGACATCTCGTCGAGATACGCCCAGGCCGCGGTCCGTCTCAGGGTCTACGTCCCGAAGGGGTGAAAGAGGGCTTGCCTCCGCGCCGGGATCGGGAATTTCGCGCTGCGCGCGAATATTTTTGCTCGCTCGCCGGCCATGAGCAAGCTCCCGCCGGCTTACGCTCGCAAATGCGAACCCATGCGGCAACGCCGCTTCGCGGCTTGCCGCTGCGCCGATTCCGCGCGCGAGCGCGCAACAAAAGAAACAGGCACCTTTTGGCGCCTGTTTCTTTTGTTGGTGACCCGTACGGGAATCGAACCCATGTTACTGCCGTGAAAGGGCGGTGTCTTAACCTCTTGACCAACGGGCCGTGGTGCTTTTTTTGCACAACGCAAAATATTATATCACAATTGACCCGCAAATGCAAGTTTTTTTTGAAAAAACTTGCATTTGCGGCTGTCTGTGCGGTTATCCGAAGACCGGATGTACCCGGCACGGCATCATTTTCTGCTTCTTTTCCGTGCGAGAATGCCGACCTTGATGTTGAGAAAGGCTTTGATGAAGAGAAGGGAAAGGGCAAAAGCTCCGACGGCGGCGATGACCGTCCGGATGATGTCAAGAAGGCTGATGTAGTATTCTCTGCCGAAATGATAGGTCTTTGCGGGTTCGGTGCCTTTTTTGCGGCTGAATGACAGGGCCATGTTCGTCCTGCAGTTGAAGCCCGAATCGCCCGCGCTCTTTATGGCTCTTTTGAACTTGCATCTCATCGGAACTGTGGCGTATCTTTTCATTTTCTCATATCCTTTCATTGTTTT
>ONVJ01000303.1 GCA_900321265.1 uncultured Eubacteriales bacterium | reverse complement strand
GCACGGCATCTCCTTCGGGGATCTCGAGCCGAGGATGTTTTCCTTCAACAACCCCGCGGGGGCATGCCCCGCCTGCTCGGGACTCGGAGTTACGCGGCAGATATCTGTCGAAAAGATAATACCCGATCCCTCCCTCTCGCTGAGGGAGGGCGCGATCGCCGTCAACGGCTTCAAGTCGCTTGATGACGAGAGCTGGAACGGTCCGCTTTTCTCGGCTGTGGGCGAAGCCTTCGGTTTCGACCTCGACACGCCGGTCGAGCGTCTCTCCGACGAACAGCTTCACGTTCTCCTCTACGGATCGGGGAACATGAGGTACGACGTCACGAGATATTTCGGTCACGAGGCGGTGAAGAAGCCCGCGAAATTCGACGGGGTCGTGAAGATCATCGAGCAGCGGATGCAGTTCTTCGGCGAGACCGACTACTACGAACAGTTCGTCGAGGAGATCCCCTGCCGCCAGTGCGGCGGACGCCGCCTTAACGATATGGCTCTCGCGGTCACCGTGGGCGGAATGCCGATAGACAGGTTCTGCGATCTCTCGGTCGCCGACGCGCTCGCCAGCCTTGAAAAGACCGCGCTTGAGCTGACTCCCACCGAGACCGCCATAGCGAAGGACGTGATCAAGGAAAACCGCGCCAGGCTGAGCTTCCTCTGCAGCGTCGGACTTGAATACCTCACGCTTTCCAGAAGGGCGGGGACCCTTTCGGGCGGCGAGGCTCAGCGCATCAGACTCGCGACTCAGATCGGCTCTTCTCTCATGGGAGTGCTGTACGTCCTCGACGAGCCCTCGATCGGACTTCATCCGCGGGACAACGGGCGGCTGATCTCGACCCTCTGCAGACTGCGCGACCTCGGAAACACCGTGATCGTCGTCGAGCACGACGAGGAGATGATAAGGTCCGCGGATTACATCGTCGATATCGGCCCCGGCGCCGGCATCCACGGCGGCGAGGTCACCGCCTGCGGGACTCCCGCAGAAGTCGCCGCGAACACTGCCTCGATAACCGGGGACTATCTGTCCGGAAGAAAATCCATTCCCGTTCCCCCGGAGAGGAGGAAGGGAAGCGGAGACTTTCTCACCGTAAGAGGGGCGTCGGTCCACAATCTGAAGAAGATCGACGTGAAGATCCCGCTCGGCTGCTTCGTCTGCGTAAGCGGAGTGTCGGGATCGGGCAAGTCATCCCTGGTAAACGGTGTCATCGCCCCCTATCTTTCGTCTGTGCTGAACCGGGCAAAGAGAAGGCCTTCGGGTTGCGACGGGATCGACGGAGCGGACAGGCTTGACAAGGTCATCGTGATCGACCAGAGCCCGATCGGAAGGACGCCGAGATCGAATCCGGCGACATATACCGGCCTTTTCAACGAGATAAGGAATCTGTTTGCGAGGACTCAGGACGCGGTATCCCGCGGATACGGTCCCGGAAGGTTTTCCTTCAACGTCAAGGGCGGCAGGTGCGAGGCCTGCGGCGGCGACGGCGTGAGATGCATCGAGATGCACTTCCTTCCCGACGTCTACGTCACCTGCGACGTCTGCCGGGGAATGAGATACAACCGCGACACCCTCGAGGTCAGATACAAGGGAAAGAACATATATGAAGTCCTTGAGATGACCGCCGAGGAGGGGCTTTCATTCTTCTCAGACATCCCGAAGATCAGAAGATTCCTGTCGACCCTCTGCGACGTCGGTCTCGGATATATCAAGATCGGTCAGCCGTCGACGACGATATCCGGCGGAGAGGCTCAGCGGGTGAAGCTCGCGTCAGAGCTGACGAAACGTTCGACCGGCCGGACCTTCTATATCCTCGACGAACCGACCACCGGCCTGCACACCGACGACGTCGCGAAGCTTATCGCGATACTCGAGCGCTTCGCCGACGCCGGCAACACCGTCCTCGTCATCGAGCACAATCTCGAGATCCTGAAGCGCGCGGACTACATCATCGATCTCGGCCCCGAGGGGGGAGACGGCGGAGGCAGAGTCATTGCCGCCGGCACGCCGGAGGAGATTGCCGCCTGTCCGGCCTCCTATACCGGACAGTTCCTGTCCGGGATACTCGGCTCCGACAGATAATAATGCATAAATTCTAAAAGTATAAAAGAAAGAAACGGAAAAAAATGATTATCACCGATCTGCTTGAAAGAAACGCGAAAGAAGCCGGGGGGGAAGTAGCCCTCGTTGAGCTCAATCCCGCCCTGAGGCCGGGGAACGAGAGCTGGAAGGAATTCAGTCTCATCGAAGAGGGCAGAGACCCGAGAGCCCGCCGCGAGATGACCTGGGGCGAGTTTGACGCCAGGGCGAACAGAATTGCCAACCTTCTCATATCCGAGGGGGTAAAGAAGGGCGACAAGGTCGCTCTGCTGCTCATGAACTGCCTTGAATGGCTGCCCGCCTACTTCGGGATACTGAAGACCGGCGCGCTGGCCGTCCCGATGAACTACCGCTATACCGCCGACGAGATCAGATACTGTCTTGATCTGTCAGAGTCCTCCTTCCTTATCTTCGGAGAGGAGTTCATAGGAAGGGTGGAGGAGATTCTTCCGCTGATCCCGGACATCAGGCTCTTTTTCGCCACCTCGGCCTTCTCAAAGGACGCTCCCGAGTTCGCGGACGACCTCTTTGCTCTCGCGGGCGGTCAGAGCGTAAAGAGGCCGGATATCACCGGCACTCTCACCGAACAGGACTTCGGAGCGATCTATTTCTCTTCGGGCACGACCGGATTCCCCAAGGCGATCCTCCACAGACATCTTTCACTCATAACCGCCGCGAGAGTCGAGCATGCTCACCACGGACAGACGAAGGACGACGTCTTCATCTGCATACCGCCGCTCTATCACACCGGCGCAAAGATGCACTGGTTCGGCTCGCTCTACTCCTGCAGCAGGGCAGTCCTCTTAAGAGGCGTCACGCCAAAGTGGATAATCGAGGCCGCCGCATCTGAAAAGGCGACGATCGTCTG
>ONVJ01000304.1 GCA_900321265.1 uncultured Eubacteriales bacterium | reverse complement strand
TCCAAAGCTTGATTATTGCTGTCAAACGGGCAAAAACGCCGCGGTCTCGCGGCGAGCAATTGCTCGTCGGCTAGTTAAAAAATCGCGTAGCGAGTTTTTTAACAGCCTCTACAGCGTTTACGCCTCCGTCTTGCCGCAGGCCCTGAGGTAGAGCCTGAGCAGGACGGGGGTGTTGTTTCTCAGAAGGAAGACCGGCAGGAGCGACAGGAAGGCGTTCACCGCCCCGACCGGGACCGCCACCCAGAATCTCCTGCCTATCCAGGGCAGAAAGGGCAGCATGATGCCGCACATGGCGTTGACGAGGTGGATGACTACGCCGTAGTTAGATTCGAGCAGGAAGCGCCTCAGATAATCCCTGTCGGTCGCGCTGGCGAGCCTGTCCTTGTGAAAGCCGGTAAATCCTCCGAGCTCGGGGACCCTGTCGACCCATCTCTGTATCCTGATCCTCCGGTAGAACCTCCGCTCCCGGGAGCCGACCCGGAAGAAGGGCCTCCCGGGAGCGAACCAGGACTCGGGAAGGCGTCTTATCAGAAAGGCAGTGAGGGCGTCGAGGAGAAAGACGGCCAGCGTCGCTCCGAGCGACATGCCCGCGATCTCAAAAAGAGCACCTGCGGTCCTGACGGGAGACAGTATCCAGTTTGCGGCGACGATCGCAACGTTGGCCAAAATGATCACCAGAATGTAGTACATCAACCGTCCGCCTTTCCGTCGGCATAGCTGAGAGGAAGACCGTAGAAATCCTCGTATACCTCCTTCCAGACGGCAAAATTCTTCTCCTTCATCACCGCCGCGTTCTCCCTGGCGGTGAGCCGCGGATCGGGGAGGATCGCCGGAAGGATGTTCACCGTATACTCCTGCACCGGGAACCCGTCGGCTCCTGTGCGGTCGGAGTCGGTCATGGTAATAAACACCGGCAGGACCGGGACCGACGCCTTCGCGGCGAAGGTGAAGGCCCCTCCCTTCAGAGGCCGGGGCTTGCGGTAGTTCCACCACATCGCCTGCTCGGGATATATCAGTATCTTCTCGCCCCGCTTCAGAAGTTCGTCTGCGGCCGCGGCCATCTCAGCCAGGAGACGGTAATCCGACGGTATCGGAAGCGTGTTGCAGTTCTTGAAAAAATAACCGTAGAGGCCGGGAAAAGAGGTGTAGTTCCCTTCTCTTATCACCTTGTAGAGCGGTCTCTTGCCGAGACAGGGCAGCAGCGCCCTGTAAACGGCGTAGTTGTCAAAGGGATTGAAGTGGTTGCAGGTGACGACGGCTCCGCTCTCCTTCGCGAAGAGGCAGTTCTCCTCTCCCCTGACCTCCTTTATGACAAGATCGCCCTTCTTTATCAGGCCTTCGAAATATCTGTAAGCCGATCTGTTCGCGAAGAAGGTCTTTATCTTCGAGGAGAACTTTCTGCCGGTGAAGTCGGCCTCGCCCGGCCGGAGCGGACGTGTGGGGGGATCGTCCTCGACGTCGACGTCGAACTTCCCCTCCCTCTCGTATTCCGCGATCCTCTCGATTATCCTCAGCCTGTCCGGCGATCTTTCCGCCGGCCTTTCCCCTTCGGTCGTCATCTTATCCCCGCGGGCGAGATCCCGGCGATGTCGCAGACCTCGCTGCCTGCAAGGTCCTCAAGGGCCTCGGCCTGCCTCGCGTCCCGCTCCATGTCTTCCTCTCCGTAATCCGACAGCATGTCGCGGAGCAGACCGATGAAAGGAGTCTTTGCCGCATGGCGCCAGAATTCGTCCTCATAGGGAATGTCGCGGTAGTGCCAGGGCTTGTAGTTCATCTTGAAGTGTACGAGCATAGGATCGGTCTCCTCTTCGCTCTCCCAGCGCAGCGGAACTGGAGTATAGTTCCATTCATGTCCGATGTTCAGGATATGCCCCTTGGCGATCAGATTAAGATAGTCCTGATCCTGGGCGACCGGCAGCCTGCGCTTCTTCGCGAGCCTGAGGAACTGTTTTTCGACGTCTATCCGTCTGAGGGCGTCTAGATCCATCACGAGGATCCCTGCGTTGATGTAGTCCTTAGGCTGGACGCCGAGGACGATCAGCGAATAGAGCGAAAAGAGAGGATTTGTCGATACTATGTCGTCAGTGACCGCTCCGAGCCAGTTGTCGGGGCCGAGTTCGGTCTCGTAAAGCTTTGATATGTCCCCCCTGACCAGTATGTCGCAGTCAAGATAGAGGCATTTCCCGATGTCGGGAAAGAGATCGGGGATAAAGAACCTGTAGTAGGTCGTCGCGGTATAATAGTCGCGAAGATGCAGCGCGTCGGCGCAGGCGGCAAGCTTCTCCTTCACGTCGACCGGAACGAGTTTCGCCCGTCCTTCAAAAAAACTCTCAAGCTTCTCCATGCAGGAGGCTTCGAGACCGGCGTTGAGAAGATAGAATGTGCAGTCGTATTCCTCAGAAACATTTGCCAGGACCGATGCTGCGGCGGCCGCGAAGAAAGGAGCGTAGTTTTCGTCGGTCGCGAATATCAAAGGCAGTTCTTTCTTTTCCTTCATAATGTTAACAACTTCTCCCTGATGAGATATGCGGCGCGGGAGACCCCACGCCGCGTCAGCCTGAAAAGGTCATCTTCCGAAGGGGAAAACGATCTTTGTTTTTTTCTTTCTGTTTTTCGCCATCAGTCCCGCGGCCGCCGCGGCCAGCAGGATCCCGGCGACCGAGTATTCGATGACCGTCTTCCTGCGTATCTTTTTCACGACGTCGAGGTAGTGGTATTTCCCGCCGCCTTCGCCTGCGCGGCCGGAGTGCAGTTCGCGGTTCTGGTGTGAATAGAATTTCCTGCATTCTGCGCAGCCGAGCAGATGCCGCCTGACGGCGGCCTTCGTGTTTTCGCTGGCGCTGCCGTCCGCGTAGAGCGGAAGCAGATCCCTGATAACGTCGCAGCTGTATTCAGTCATCTTTAAGCATCTCCTTCATCCTGTCCTTGGCCCTGAAATAGATAACCTTTGCCGAGCCCGGCGATATGCCCAGCTTTTTCGAGATCTCTTCGTAGGAAAGCTCCCCGTAGATCCTGAGGATCAGGACGTCGCTGTATTTCTTCGGAAGCGCTGCGACGGCCTTCCTTACCCGGTTAATATCTATCTCGCGAAGTATCCTGTATGCCGGCTCGTCGCTTTCGGGGGCATTCGGCTCGGTCTCGTAGACGTCGATAAGGAAGGACTCCTTGCGCGTCTTTCTGAGATATCTGAAATACTGGTTTTTGGCGATCGCGGCGAGCCAGGTGAACATCTCGCACTGTCCGCGGAAGCCTGGTATCGCCAGATAGGCCTGATAGAAGGTCTCCTGCGCAAGATCCTCCGCGACGTTCCCGTCGCGGCACATTTTATATAAGAAAGAGTATATCCGCTGATAATTGTCGGCGTATATTTTCTCGAATTCCCATTCGGTTGCCATTATGCGTTCTCTGCTCCGTTTTCTTATGGCGGAAGTCGGGAAACACCTTTGCTTTTATTCTTTAGTGTCCCAAAGGCGGGAAAAGTTACATTTTTTCAGCTTTTCCCGCAAATGCGCGGATTTTTTCATCCGCGGGCACCCCCGGCGCCGCCATACGGTTTAAAAAAAGTATTATACCGCACAATCGACGCGGTGTCAAGCTTTTTCCGGGAAGTCACAATTTCTCCCGAATCATTTCCTTCCTTCTGAATCTTGACAAAAAATAATAAACAGTGTATAATTATCGGACGCTCAAGAACAC
>ONVJ01000307.1 GCA_900321265.1 uncultured Eubacteriales bacterium | reverse complement strand
GCAGCTGACGACATACAGCTGGCATACCGTCAAAGCTAAATATTTCGCCGACTGCTCGGGCGACTCGGTCCTCGCGACGGTTTCGGGCGCGAAGTGGCGGGTCGGCCGCGAGGCGCGCAACGAGTACGACGAGGCGATCGGCCACGAGCTCGCCGACCGGAAGACGATGGGCATGTCCTGTCTCATCCAGGCGAGGGAGACCGGCCGGCCGGTGAAGTTCGTCGCTCCCGAGTGGGCCCACGTCTACAATTCCGACGCCGACTTCAACTTCGTCTGCGACAGGACGGGCAACTCGGTCAGGTCGCCGAAAAAGGTCGCCGACGGTTCGCTGAGCATCGCCGATCAGACGATAAACGTCGTGACGTCGATGAGCCGCCCGCACAAGCTGGGCACCAGCGAGACCAACTTCTGGTGGATCGAGATGGGCGGAGACAGAGACTCGATCCGCGACACCGAGGCGATGCGCGACGAGCTCCTCAAGATCGCATACGGCATCTGGGACTTCATAAAGAACCGCGGCGGAGAGCCGAATTCCGAAAACTGGGAGCTTTCCTGGGTGGGCTTCCTCCCCGGCAAGCGCGAGTCGCGCAGATATATCGGCCAGTACGTCATGACCGAGAACGACATCGAGGCCGGAGGAAAATTCGAGGACACCGTCGCCTACGGCGGCTGGCCGATGGACGACCACAACCCGGCGGGCTTTATGTCCTACGAGTATTCCTTCCCGCCCTCCGTCCTCTTCCCGGCGCCCTCTCCCTACGGCATCCCCTACAGGGTGCTCTACGGGCCCGACGTCTCCAACATGTTCTTCGCCGGCAGAAACATCTCGGTCACCCACGCCGCGCTCAGCTCGACGAGAGTCATGGCGACCTGCGCACTGATCGGCCAGGCTATGGGCACCGCGGCGTCGATATGCATAAATAAGGAAGAAACTCCTCACGGAGTATATCTCAACAGACTGGACGAGCTGCAGTCGAAGCTGCTCGATCAGGGCTGCTTCCTCCCGGGATTCAAACGGAGGATCCCCGAGCTGACCCTCGGCGCGAAGCTCAATATCACCGACGGGGAAAGAGCCGTCCTCTTCAACGGAGAGGAGAGGCCCGACGCCGACGGAAAGATCAACTATGTCAAACTGCCGGTCGGCGGCGAGCTCAGCTTCGACTTCGGAGAGGAGAAGGAGCTCGGGACGCTGAGGCTCCTCTTCGACCCCGATTTCTCAAGAAAATCGGTATCGAAGAACAAAAAGATGCGGGTGTTCGCGCAGGCGTCGTCGATCGGATTCGATTTCAGCCCGATGACGGTCGCCGCCACCCTCGTGAAGGAATTCGAGGTCTTCGTCGACGGAGAAAAGGTCTTCTCGACCGACACCTGCCACAATTCGCTCGTCAGGATAGCTCTCGCAAGGAAGGGAAGGAAGGTCACAGTTCGCTTCGGGGCTACCTGGGGCGCCGACAGCGTGCATCTCTTCTCGGCGGATATATCCTGATCCGCTCTTTCAGTACAGCCCCGCCGGGAGCTTCGGCTCTTTACCGCGCGGGGCTGCTTTTGACCGCTCTTTTTTCATTTTTTGCGGATTTTTTAAAAATAAGTGTAAGATTTCCGCGGAAAACGCCTATATAAGGGTGAATCGATTCACGGCGCCGCTCTTCCCGCGGGAGAGCGGATGCGGAGAAAGGAAAAGGAATGGAGGACTCCTTACTTCTGGAACTTCTGAAGAAGGATCCGAACAGAGGGATGGACGAGCTCGTAAAGAGCTATTCCGGTCTGGTCAGTTCGGTCATCAAAGGCAGATTCGAGGGCTTCAGGTATCTCTCGACCGACATAGAGGACTGCGCCGCCGACACCTTCAGCGACTTCTGGCTGGGGCTTTCGGGCTACGACCCATCTCTCGCGTCGGTGAAGACCTACCTCGTCGCGATAGCGAGGAACAACGCTGCAGGGTATCTGCGGAAAAACAGCTGGCGACGGCTCCAGGTCGATCCCGCGCCGTCGGAAGAGGGGAGCGCTCCCGACGGACTCGATCCCGTCCTGAACCTGCCCGATCCCGAGGATGAAACCGAGCTCTACGACGCAAAGAAGCGGCGAGAGAAGCTGCTTTGCGAGATCGAGGCGATGGGCGAGCCCGATTCGTCGATCATATTCCGCAAGTTCTTTCTCGGCGAGAGTTCAAAAGCGATATCCGAGGCCGTCGGCATGACGGCGGCAAACGTCGACACACGCGCCCACCGGGCGGTCGCGAGGCTGAAGAAGGCCTTCGGCGTATAAAAAACGCTCTGCGGGACAGAGCGGCAGAAAAAAGATCCCGAGCATATCCGGCGGCAGTGGCGCCGCGGAGGGCAGGAAGAGGAGACTTTAAAAAATGAAGAAAGAGTTGAGAGAGATGTTTGACGGAGCAGAGCCCGAAGAGATAAAGGACTTCGAAAAGGAGATCACGGCGGACGGGGAACTTCCAGAGGGAGTGTCGGCCGACCGGATAGCCGAAAAGGCAAAGGCAAAGGCGGGTATAACCGCCGCCAAAAAGGCAAAGGTGATATCGCCTGACAGGAAGACGGGCAGAAAGAAGATGTCAAAGAAGGGAAGAGCCTGGCTGCTCGCGGCGGCCTGCCTCGTCATGGCGCTGCTCACGGCGGGCTCGGTGATCATCGTCACCGACAGGATAAAGAGGGATCCCGTCAATATCATTCCTTCGGAAGACACAGGTTACCTGAACAGCGGGAAATACAACGACGGCGTCATCGGCGAGAACAAGTCGGGCGTCAGCGACGGATACTCCTTCTTTGACAGGATTGCAGGCGTTTTCGGATCGAAGGAAGCAGGTGTGTTTGACGGCGCCGGCAAAGTATACGAGATCGCGCCTTCCGCGGTAGCTCCCGAGGAGTACTACGAAGATGTAGTCGGAGAACCGGCGTGGACAGACGGTCCCGGCGGCAATTCGCAGATGAAAGCCGGCACACTCACCGCCGGAGAATGGAGAGACTCGGCCGAGGCCAACATCGCCGAGTGGAGATCAAAGCTCAACGGCGGAGAATGGTACTCCTACGCGAAGGCTAGAAAGATCTTCGCCGGGAACGTCGTTCCGGTATCGGTGACATATAACGGAAACCCGGTCTTCAACTGCAGAGCCGAGCTCCTTGCCGGAGACAATGTCGTCTTCACCGGAGTCACCGACATATCCGGCCGCGCGATCCTCCTCTGGGGCATCGACGGCGAGGGACAGACCCCGACCGCGGTCAGGGTCGGCGGCAAGACTGTAGCCCTTGAAAAGACCGACGGAAGCACCGTCTCGATCGAAGCTGAGGCGGCGGGGATCGCCGTCACCGAACTCGATCTCATGCTCATGATCGATACCACCGGAAGCATGGGAGACGAGCTTGAGTATCTCAAAGCCGAGCTCACCGATATGATCGGCCGCATCGCGGAAGCGGGAAGCGGTTCGCTTTCGATCAGAGTCAGCGTCAACTTCTACCGCGACGAAGGCGACGAATACGTCGTGAAATACTTTGACTTCCGCACCGATATCGCAGAGTGCCAGAAGCAGATCGACTCTCAGTACGCGTCGGGCGGCGGCGATTACCCCGAGGCGGTCCACACCGCTCTTGAGAACGCCGTGACCGGACATCAGTGGCGCGAGAAGGCCGTCAAGCTCTGCTTCTTCGTCCTTGACGCGCCTCCGCACGAAGGAGAGAAGATCAATTCCAGCCTGAGAAGCTCGATCATGACCGCCGCCGCAACAGGCATCAGGATCATTCCGGTCGCCTCCTCCGGCGTCGATCAGGACTTCGAGATCCTCTTCCGCAGCTTTGCCGTCATGACCGGCGGGACCTATGTTTTCCTCACCGATCATTCGGGAATCGGCGGATCGCACAAGGAGGCTGAGGTCGGCGAGTTCGACGTCGAGCCCCTCAACGAGTGCCTGATCAGGATCACCTGTGAATACTGCGGTCTCGCATATACAAGACCCGCCGCGGAGCAGCAGTAATAGGAAATCCATACAACAAAAAACTCGCCTTCAGGCGAGTTTTTTGTTTGCATTCTTTAAAAATCATAATTCGACTCCGCGCGACGTGAGGATCGCCCTTACGTCGGCGGGACGGATGTCGGCGGGTTCGCTGCCGGTCGCAGACGCGATCGCCGCCGCGACTCCCGCCGCCTCGCCGGTCGCCATGCAGATGATCATGACGCGGTATGAGGCGTGCGCGCGGTGGGTGCCGGAGATGCATCTGCCTGCGACGAGCAGCCCGTCTGTCCCGGCAGGGACGAGGGCGCCGTAGGGTATGTCGTAGGCTTTCGCGTCGTGCGCGTGTCCCTCGGCCTGTCCGGCGCCCTTCGGGTTGTGTATGTCGATCAGGAACCAGGCGTCGTGAACGACGGCGTCATCTCTGTGTCTGCCTTCCTCAAGGTCGGCGTCGGTCACTCTTTCGATTCCGGAGATCCTCCTCGATTCCCTGATCCCGACGGTGTCGGCCGAGCTTTTCACCCGGCAGTTTTCGTATCCGGGTATGTATTTTCTGAGAAAATCGACGCAGATCCCGATCTGTTCCGACAGCAGCGCCTCAGCCTCGCCCAGCGCTCCGGGATCGAAGGGATCGAAGCCGTTCGCCTGCGTCGCGTTGACGTTCATCTCGCCCGGTCTGCCGGTGCGGTGAAGCCTTACTATCGATATGTTCTCCGGGAGCTCGCCCTCCCGGTTTTTCATTTTGCAGAGTTCGCGGTACTGCATCCCGGCAAACTCGCCCGAGGGGATGACGACGGGATCTGTGCCTCCCCAGGCGGAGATCGCGACAGAATCGTCAACTCCGCAAAGCGTGAATTCAAGCGTCATCGGCTGCAGCGAACCGATATTGTCCTCTCCCGGTTCATAGCTTCCGCCGGCCTCGATCTCCTCGATCCCGATGCCGTATGCCGCCCCGGCGGCCGCCGCGACGGCTCCGTCGCCGGTGCAGTCGACGGTGATGTCCGCCCCGACGCCGAAAAGTCCCTGCTGCGAGGTGAAGATACATCCCGACACCCTGCCGCTCCCGTCCTTCATGACGTCGGCGAAGGCAGCGGTCAGAAGGAGCTTTACTCCCGCCTCCTTCAGCATCTCGGTCAGGACATGTCCCGCGACCTCGCGGTCGACCGGCTGCTCAAGGCCGTTCCGCGTCCTGTGGAGCTCGGGGTCTCCGTCGAGCTTTCTCATGCGGGCGATGAACTCGTCCGCCAGCGTTCCCCGGCAGGTTTCGCCGAGCAGCGGCCCGACGTTGCCGACCGTCATCATGCCTCCGACCCGGCCGAATCGCTCGGCGAGGATCACGTCTGCGCCTTCACGCGCGGCCGAGACCGCCGCCATGACCCCTGCGGGGCCGCCTCCGACGACGAGGACTCCGCAGCGATATTTTATTTCGATCCCGGCGGAATAGCTGTATGTTTCCTTCATCTTGTATCACTTAAACCTTTCTGTTTTCATCTGACGGCTGTTCCGAGAGCCGCCCGGTTTCTGCAACAGTTTTCACAAACGCATAAGATCTTTCAGTCTTTTATATATCTCAAGGTATTTCAGATATCCCGCCCTGTAGAATTCCTTCATGCCGGGAGCCGGCTCGTGCCGGCGCTTTTCCCTAACCGTCGCAGCGACTGCCTCCTCAAAGCTCGCGAATACCCCTGTGCCGACTCCGGCGAGTATCGCCGAGCCGAGGTTCGCCCCGTTGTCAGAGTTGGGGACGGATACCGGGATGCCGGTCATGTCGCACTTCATCTGAGTCCAGAAGCGGGAATTCGCGCTGCCGCCGGTCGATCTGAGCTCGGTTATCTTTGCTCCGCTTTCGGCTGCCGTCTCGAGATTGTGGAGAAGGGAATAGGCCACCCCCTCCATCGCTGCCCTCAGGAAGTGAGCCCGCGTCTTTGAATAATCGATCCCGAAAAAAACGCCCCTGGCGTCGGGATCCCAGACGGGGGTGCGCTCGCCGGCCATGTAGGGCAGAAAGATCAGCCCGTCCGAGCCCGGAGGGGCTTTTTCTGCCTCTATGTCGAACTGGGCGGGGACGCTGAGCCCTGAGACGGAGGCTCTTTCAGCCTCGTATCTGCCGAACTGCTCGGATGCCCATTTGATGACCCCTCCGCCGCCCACAGTGCCGCCCTGAAGCAGCCAGAGCCCCGGGACGGCGTGAGAGCAGAGGATGAGTCTGGGATCGGCGTAGGGGCCCTCCTCGCAGATGCTCATCCCGCCCGACTGGCCGCCCTGCTCCTGCGTTTCTCCCGGACGGACGACTCCGGCTCCGAGGGCGGCGGCGGCCGAATCGACGGTGCCCGCGACCACGGGTGTCCCGGCCGACAGGCCGGTCGCGGCGGCGGCCTCCTTTGTCACTCTGCCGATGACGTCGCATCCGTCGAAGAGCTCGGGCAGGATGTCGGTCCTCAGTCCCAGATCGGCGCATACCGATCTGTCCCAGACGCCCTTCGCGATGTCGTAGCAGTGGATGCCGTATCCCTCGCCGCGGCACCAGGTGATGCTCCCGGTGAGCCGGTAGTTTATATAGCCTTCGGATGAGAGCAGATATTCTGTCTTTTTCCAGACGTCGGGCAGGTTTTCCCTGTACCATAGGAGCTTTCCGGTGACATAGTTCGCGGTCAGCGGGTTGCCCGAGACCGAAAAGAGTCTCTCTTTGAGCTCCGCGGGCATCCGGTCGCAGATCTCAGCCGAACGGACGTCCATCCAGATCGGGTCGGGGCAGAGGACCCTGTCCCCAGCCATGGCGATCGCCGACCAGCTGTGTCCGTCGACGCCGATCCCGGCTATGTCGGTCGGATCCGTCCCCGACTCCTCGATGCAGCGTCTGACCGTCAGGCAGACCGCCCGCCACCAGTCTTCGGGGTCCTGTTCGGCAAATCCGGGGGCCGGACGGCGCAGGGGATATCCCTCAGACGCCGACGCGGCGATATTTCCGCGGATATCGAAAAGCGCCGTTTTACAGGCGCTGGTTCCGATATCTATTCCGAGAAGTCTTGTTTTTGAAGTGCAGTCTGTGTTCTTCATCTTTTCGGAGGGGAAAAGTCTGGCTCAGAGCGCGGCTTTGATCGCCCGGAGCAGCTCCGGGTATTCGGTGAAGGCCGGGATGTCGGGATTGTCGGCGATGATCTTTTCGGTCGATCTGAAAAGGAAGCCCGCCTTCGACGCCCGGATCATCCCGAGGTCGTTGTAGCTGTCGCCTGCGGCGACTGTCTCGAAGCCGACCGACTGAAGCGCGCGGACGGTGGAGAGCTTCGAGTTCTGTATCCTGATGCGGTAGCCGGTTATCATGCCGTCCTCTCCGACTTCGAGGGTGTTGCAGAAGAGGGTCGGCCAGCCGAGCTTCTTCATGAGCGGCGAGGCGAACTGGGTGAAGGTGTCGGATATGATGATCACCTGCGTCTCGGCCCTCAGCTCGTCGAGAAATTCCTTTGCTCCGTCAAAGGGGTCTATCTTTGCTATCGTGTTCTGTATGTCGGACAGGCCGAGCCCGTGCTCCCGGAGTATGCCGAGCCTCCAGTTCATGAGCTTTGCGTAGTCGGGCTCGTCTCTCGTCGTCCTTCTGAGCTCGGGGATCCCCGAAGCTTCCGAAAAGGCTATCCAGATCTCGGGGACGACTACCCCTTCCATGTCAAGACATACTATGTTCAGCGAATTCATAATGATCGTTACTCCGTTTCGCCGCAGAGCGGCATGAGATTGTTACCTGTCTCCCGACGTCGCCTTCGAAGCGCAGGGATGATCAAAAAAGCCCTCGAGATCGACCGCGTATCTGCCGTCGTCGCGTTTTCTGAAGCCGACGGCGCCGACGGTCAGGCGGTTGTCGTCGGTCACCGGGCAGTCGAAGAAGGCGGTCTTCCCGCCGCAGAGATCGATGAAATTCAGCGCCGCCCTGCCCATCACGAACATGGGCTGGAAATCCTCATGTCCCGGCACGCGGTCCATCGATAGGATGTGGCCGCCGTCGGGCGCCAGCCTGAACTGGCAGGTACCGGCGAGCTCCCCGTCGCCGTAGGCGGCGTAGGCGAGGGCGTCGGGTATGTATTCCGAGCCGGTGAGAGAGCAGAGTCTCTCCTGCTCGGCTTTGGTCTGTATAGGCAGGACCTCTAGCATGTTTTTTCTCTTTTCTGCTTTGCGAGACTGCGCAGGCGGTCGGTCTCCCGCTGGGTGAGCACACGGTAGGTCCCCGGAGCGATCCCGTTCACCGAGATGTTGCCGATCCTGATGCGGCGCAGTCTCGTGACCTCGAGCCCCGCGGCGGCGCACATCTTTCGTATCTGCCGGTTGCGGCCCTCGTAAAGCGTCATCTCAAGTCTGGCCGAGTTCTTCTGACGGTCGGTGTCGACGACAAAGACCTCCACCGGCTCGATAGGATCGGTCTCGCCCTCGAGCAGGAGCGGGGAGGAGAGCACCTCAAGCTGTTTTTCGTCGGGTATCCCCCTGACGCTGACGCGGTATATCTTCGCGACGGCGTGCCCGGGGTGGGTGAGCAGGTTGGCAAGGTCGCCGTCGTCGGTCATGAGCAGCAGGCCTTCCGACGCCATGTCGAGCCTTCCGACGGGATAGAGTCTCATGCCCAGGTCGGAGACAAGCTCGGTCACCTGCTTCCGTCCCTTTTCGTCCTTCGAGGTGCATACGTATCCGCGCGGCTTGTTGAGGGCGACGACCGTCTTAGTCTGACTTTTCGGAACTATTCCGGTGCCGTTCCAGACCACGCGGTCACGGTCCGGCTCGACGCTGTCGCCGATCAGGGCGATCTTTCCGTTGACCTTGACTCTGCCTTCGGCGATCTCCTTTTCGGCGGCGCGGCGCGACATGACCCCGCAGTCGGAGAAGTATTTCTGAAGTCTTATTTTTTCAGCCAATGCCGTGAGTTACCTTGTCTTCTTTTCGGGTTCTGCGGGTTCGGCGGCCTTTTCCTTTTCGACTTCGGCGACCTCGTTCTTCTTCTTTCCGAAGAGAGCTTTGATCTTCGCGATGATGTCGGGAGAGCGCTCGATGACGTCTGCGACCTGCTCGATCGTCCCCGAGGGCTGCTCGATGCCGACGTTGATCATGTCGACGCGTCCTTCGGCGGTCACCACGAGAAAGCCGACAGGGGTAACCGACAGGCCTGTCCCGCCGCCGCCTCCGAAGTTCTGGAGCTTGGATTTGATTGCCTCTTCACTTTTGCCGGCGTAGTCGATGCCTCCCGAGGCGATCCCCATCGAGATCTTTGAAACGGGTATGATCACAGTCCCCGAGGGGGTGTTGATCGGCGTGCCTATGACGGTATTGGCGTCCACCATCGAACGGATGTTTTCGAGCGACGCCGACAGGATCTCCTGTATTTTGTTGTCGGATGCCATTTTATCTTGTTCCTTTCGGATTATTTGCTTTTTCTGTTTTCCTGAAGCGGTCAGCTTTTTGCCAGAGCCTTTATCGCGGAGGCGGCGCTGCGGAATACGAGATCCAGCACCTGCCAGACACAGAGCGAAAGACCGATCTCGATATCCAGGACGGGCTTCTCTGAAAGATAGTCCGCCCAGATCCTGACGTCTGACTTCGCGGGATGGCGGAGGGTGGAGGTCGAGTCAAGCAGTTCGGCCAGATACGCGACCGACTGCGATACCGCGCCGTAGAGGACGGCGGTCTCGGCGGCGTCCCCGGTCGCCACTCCGACGTGGAGCCGGGCGATCCTGATCCTGAGATGCTTTCCGAAGCGTCCGAGCGCCGTTTTCGCGACCGATGTTACCAGCCTTATTATCTTTGCTATGTCTTTTTTGCCCGACGGGGATTTCTTTTTGTCTTTTTCCTTCTTTTTTTCTGCGGCGGCTTTCTTTTTCGCGGCTTTTCTGGCCTTCCTTGCCGCTTTCCTTTCCTCTTTGCGCTTTCTTCGGGCGATGGCGCGGGGAGTGTAGCGGCTGAGCCTTACCTTCTTTTCCCTTTTCGGGAAGAGACGGATCGGTATTCCGGCTATCCTGACGGTCAGGCCGAATTCCTCGGCGTAGCTTATCACCGCTTCGGCGCGGACGATCCCGATCAGAAAGAGGAAGAGGAGTATTCCGCCGGTCACCCAGAGCCAGGTCACGATTCCCCGGGGAGAGTATCCTCTCCGTCCGGCGTGTCCCCGGATTCGTCCGCAGAGCCGTCCCCGGCGGCCCCGGCTTCTTCACCGGCTTCTTCGCCCGTCTCGGTGAGTGAGGAGATCGCCGCCTCGATCGATCCCGCCTCGGGCAGCTCGGAGATTGAGGACAGACCGAACACCCTGAGAAATTTCTCGGTGGTGCCGTAGAGCATCGGCCTGCCGGGAGCGTCAAGCCTTCCCACGGCGGTTATCAGCTCCTTGTCGATCAGCGATCCCACCGCGTAGGCCGAATCGACGTTCCTGATCTTGTCGATGAAGGCGCGTGTCACCGGCTGGTTGTAGGCGACGACCGAAAGGACCTCAAGCGCCGACGGGGAAAGATTTCCTCCCCGCTTGATCCCGAGAGCCTCTCTAACCCAGGGGTAGTAGTCCTCCCGGGTGCAGAGCTGGCAGGAATCGTCGAAGAGGGCCATCATAATTCCCGAAGTGGCGTCGGAATTCCTCGCGTCGGCCATGTGCTCGGTTATCCTTTTCGCGTCCCTGACGCTCATTCCCAGAGTTTCGGCCAGTTTTGAATATTCCACCGGATGACCGGCGGCGAAGAGTATGGCGTCTATCGCGCCCTCGATTTTTTTTATTTCGGTCAGCTGTTGTAGTTCTTCCAAGATCCAGACCGTCCTTTGATGGTGATTTCTGCCCCGGTGTTTCAGGCATTGCCCGGTTCTGTCTTTCCGTACTCGTCGGCGGAGATGCCTGCGGTCAGATCGCCGGTATAGTCGGGATTGACCTCAAATCTGGTGTTCAGCCCCTTCAGCGTGCTGAAATCGTCGGGGTCTTCGACGATCAGCAGGCGTTTCATCTTGATCAGTTCAAGCACGCCGATGAAGATCGTGACGAGCTCGGGGCGGTTTTCGGCGTCGTCGAGCAGTTCCCCGAGGGTGGCTCCCGCCGACCGGTCCTTCTCAAAATGCTTCATTATGCCGAAGATCTTGAGCTCGAGCGAGACTACCGGCCGGGCGACCAGCGGCTTGACAAGGCGGTCGGCGAGCTTTTCGTCGTACGACCTGAATTCCGAGATAAGTATCCTGATCTTGTTGTAGAGCACGTCGGTCGACTGTCCCTCAGCCACGAAGCTGCGGTCGGGGGAGATGTCTTCGGGCTCCTTCTCGGTCCTGCCGCGGTAGACGGCGTATCTTTCTCCGAGAAGCTTCGCTGCGCGTTTTGCGGCCTCGAGTCTTGCCAGCGCGTCGGCGATCCCGGCTCGCGGATCCTCCTCGTCGCTGTCCTCCTCCTTCGGAAGCAGCATTTTGCTCTTTATGAGCATGAGATCGGATGCCAGGACAAGAAAGTCGACTGTCAGTTCGATATTTGATTCTTCCGCGGCGGCGAGGTACTCGAAATACTGTTCGCAAATTACCGATATCTGGATGTCCCGGATGTCCATCTTGTTTTTGTGGACAAGCGAGAGCAGAAGATCGAGCGGACCTTCAAAGGTCTCAAGCCGGTATGTTATCGAAGGCGCTTCGGAAAAACCGGCTTCGGTTTCGTCTGACATGCGGTTCTGCCTTTCGGTTGATGGATTGATGAAGCAGGCAAAGGTCTGTTCCCCGCTGACATGCTTCCCGGGGGTGTTTTTGTGTTTTCCTTACCCGAAGAAGGGAAGCAGTTCAAGCAGCCGGTAGATGCCGTCGAGAATGAGGTTTGAGAGTCTGGCAAGCCCTCCGAGGAGCAGTCCCCGTCCGTTCAGGATGAAGGATTCGATAAGCAGCACCGCCATTATGCCCATCATAATGTAGCGCTCGTATTTCATCACCTTGAAATACCACTTGACCGGCAGGAAGACGTAGAAGAATCTCGAGCCGTCGAATGGCGGGATCGGCAGCAGGTTGAAGACCGCCAGCATGACGTTGAAATAGCTTCCCAGCCACAGAAAGAGGATGAGGGCGTTCGCAAAGTTCAAAACTCCGGCCGACAGTTCTCCGGCGCGCGAGAAAGCAGCGATCGTTATCTCGTACAGCAGGGCGAAAATGACGGCGAGGATCAGGTTGGAGACCGGTCCGGCGATCGCCGTCAGCGCCATGTCGCGCCTCGGGTTTTTAAAGTTCCGGGTGTTGACGGGTACCGGCTTCGCCCATCCGAATCCGAAGAGGAGCATCGCGAGGAAGCCCATCGGATCGAGGTG
>ONVJ01000310.1 GCA_900321265.1 uncultured Eubacteriales bacterium | reverse complement strand
CGACGGGACAAAATGGTCCTGCGTCGCCTGCGACCAGTATACCTCCGAGCCTTCCTACTGGGAGAATGCCGCAAAATCCAGGACAGGTTCTCCTTCGGCTCTTGACATGATCCTTCCCGAGGCCTTCCTTGACAGGTCGTCAGAACTCACCGCAAGAGCACACAGTTATATGAAAAAATATCTGGATGAGGGCATCCTTGTCGAACACAGGAACTGCGGTATATACATTGAAAGAACACTTTCCGACGGAAAGGTCAGAAAAGGTCTTGTCGCCGCGGTCGATCTTGAGGATTACGACTATTCGAAGGGTTCCACAAGCCCGATCCGACCGACCGAAAAAACCGTGCCCGAAAGGATCCCGCCAAGGCTTGCGGTAAGGCGCGGAGCGCCTCTTGAGATGCCGCACATCATGCTGCTTGCCGACGACAGGGAGAACAGACTGTTCGAAAGAATCAGCAAAGTGCCCGCCGACGCATACTCATACGCGCTTGGCGAAAACGGAGGCAGCATAAGGGGTTCTTTCATTCCGGCTTCTGAATTTGCCGCGATAAACAAAACTCTCTGCGATCTCGGAAAGGGAAGAAGATCGCCGATCATTCTCGCTGTCGGAGACGGGAACCACTCGCTGGCTACTGCGAAAGCAGCCTATGAGGAGATAAAGGAACGAATCGGCCCTGAGGCCGCGTCCCGTCATCCCGCCAGATACTGCCTTTGCGAGACGGTGAACATCTATGATCCGTCGCTCGAATTCGAGCCTATCTACCGTCTGCTCAGTTTTTCGGGAAGCGATGAAGAAAGGAATCGGGAAAGAGAAAATCTTCTGTCAGCCTTCACAGCCTGGCTTGGCAGCGTCAAACCCGGTGAAGGCTACGGGCGCCGTGTGTTCAGGGCTGTCTCTTCGGAGGGAGAGTCTGTGATCACTGCGGAAAGCTGTCCCTGCAAGCTTCCTGTCAGCGCGCTTCAGCGGTTTCTAGATGAATATGCCTCCGAAAACCCTGTCTTTTCACTCGATTACATCCACGGAGAGGATACTCTCAGACGGCTCTCAGCCTTACCCGGATGCCTCGGCTTCATATTTGACGGTATGGAAAAGAAAGATCTCTTCCCGGCGGTCGAAGCCGACGGGAGCCTACCGCGCAAGACCTTCTCAATGGGCTCCGCAAATGACAAACGTTACTATACCGAATGCCGCAGGATCGTCTGACGAAGATCCTGTCAATGCACCGTACCGGTATTGAGGACTTATCGGACCCGTCGACTGATAAGCAGACATAATGATCAGGCAGAAATATCAGTTCACAGAAAGAATCCTGGTAAGAAAAAATGATTATTTCTATTGAAAACAAGGAACTCAGGGCAAAGATCGATTCTCACGGAGCTCAGCTTATTTCGCTCAGCTCTATGGAAGACGGAACCGAGTATATTTGGCAGAGGGATCCTGAATTTTGGGAGGATTCCGCTCCGGTGCTCTTTCCCGTTTGCGGAAGACTGACCGGATTCAGATTCGAATATGAAGGTCGAGAATATCCCATGTCTCCGCACGGATTTCTGAAGGACAGAGAGCTTGTCCTTTCGGGCGTGGGAGACAGATCGGTCGATCTGACCCTCAGATCGAATGCCGAAACGAAGAAACACTACCCCTTTGATTTTGAAGTCACCCTGAGCTTCGAGCTCTTCCGCGAGACTCTGACCGTCCGCGCGACGGTCAAGAACACCGGTAGTTCCGACATGCCTTTTTCGTACGGAGCTCACCCCGGATTCAATCTTCCGCTCGATCCGGGTCGCCGCTTCGAGGATTACTATATTGAGTTTGAAGAGGGGGCGTCTCCCAGTGAGATCGAGATCACTCCCGACGGATACCGCGGAAGAAAGCTGTTTGATTTTCCGCTTGACGGAAACAGGCTGCGTCTTTCACACTCGCTTTTCGAGAAAGAGGGAAGGTTTCTCAAGAACGCGGGTCACAGCGTACTGCTTGCATGCGACGGCGGGACCCGCTCTGTCAGGATGTCATTCCCCTTTGCTGAAACTCTCGGGTTCTGGCATGCGGCCGGGACCGACGCTCCCTACATCTGTATCGAGCCATGGCTCGGGACTCCGGATCCCGACGGGATACCCTGCAGGATAATGGAAAAGGAGGATGTCCTGATCCTGCCTCCGGGAGGATCGAAGACGCTCGAATACTCGATCACGGTTTCGTGAGTCTTGTACCTGAACTCGTGTAAAGAGACAAGCCGCTTCGGAATGATCGTTCTCGAAGCGACTTGTTTTTTTGCTTGGATAATCATAGGGGCTGTCAAAAAAGTCGGACTTTTTTTACAGCCCCGCAAAAATCGCGGACGGGAAACCGCGATTTTTGCGCGAGCTTTGCGTTTTTTGCTGCAAAAAAGCAGTATAAAACGCAAAATTAACGGGCAAAAACGGCGCGGTCCCGCGCCGAGCAGACGCTCGACGGCGATGGAAAAACTCGTGAAACGAGTTTTTTTTTACATCGCCTCTTATTTTTTCACAAAAACTGCCAGCAGGTTGTTTATGCCCGAGACCAGATCGGTTGAGAGATCGAATGGAGAATTGTCCGCCTCTTTAACGAAGCCTGAAAATGCGTAACCTTCGTCGGCGATCAGGTTTATTGTCAGATTTCCCTGAATATCGGCGGTAAGCTCGACTCTTCCTCCTTCGGTCGGCTGTATGTTGAGAGTGCAGTTCACCTTAGGCTTCTGGACCGGGAATGAGGATGACCCGTCAGTCACAGTGACAGAGACCGGAGCGCCCGAATCGATCGATATCTTCCTTGAGAGCATCGTATATCTGTCTGAATATACCGTCTTTGTCGGAACGTATATCCCGTTTCCGAAATTCGAATTTGAATTGAATTTTACTCCTTCGCCCAAATCAAGGATATTGTCTTCAAAGAATAAGCCGTTTATCGATTTCAGCGATATATAGCTTGAGGTGTAAGCGGGTTTTGTAGGGAAGCTGAATCTGTTGCAGCGAAGAGTGATGTTGTAAGCGGTATTAGTCCTGATCAGATATCCGTTCAGAGGATATTCGGTCCCTCCGTAAGTCTCGCAGCGGAAGGTGTTGCTTGCTTTTACGTATGTCGCGTTCATTTTGTTGTCGACCGTATTTCCCGCGATATACACTCCGATCAGCGGAGTTTTTCCGCCCAGCCTGAAGGTATTGTTTTCGATCATGATGTTGCGAAGACCGTTCTGCTCGTAACCGTAGGCAAAAACGACCTTGCTTCCGCCCGGCGATGTGTAGGTCTGGTCGTTGCTGAAACTGTAAAGCGACAGAAGCGCGCTGTCGTCGGCAAGCTTACCGGTCGTTGGAGCCGAATCTGAAATAAATGTGTTCCCGCTGATCTCGACGTCGGAAATGTTGGGAAGATGTATACCGCAGTAGAGAGGATTGTCGAATACGCAGCCGCTGATCACGAGTCCCCTGCAGGATACCGCGCCGGTCCCCGAGTGATGCCCGATGCCTACGAGCTGCGGCCCGTAGAGATCGCTCTTGCCGAAATAGCAGCCGAGTATCTTGATGTTGCTGTTCTGATGATAATCGCCTGCGTTGCACTGGACCGGAGAACTGTCGGAAGAGGTAATCGCACCAGGAGTCGTCGGCTCAAGCTGGATCGTTTCTCTGGTGAGAACGGGGTTAGTCGCGGGATAATTGTATCCTGCGAACATGATATTTTTAAGTGTAACGCCCGAGCAGCCGTCGATCTGGAAGGCGTGATTGTTGGGAACGTCCTTGATGATGATATTTTCAAAGGTGATGTTTTCGCCGCAGACGACGGCGGCAAATTTCATCTT
>ONVJ01000312.1 GCA_900321265.1 uncultured Eubacteriales bacterium | reverse complement strand
TCGGACGGATCACGTCCGGATCAGGTTTTTTCCCGTTTTTCATAACCGTTTCTCCTCGTCAAACCGGAATATGTGTGGTTTCATCTGTATTACAGTGTTTTACGTTTTGATGAACAATTAGATCAAATCCAATATCCTCTAATCAAATAATTGAATAAGCAACACAATCCGAACACGACAACTAAAAATGTCAACGGAATTAATATCTTAACGAAAACTCTTAACGGTTTATGTCTTATGTGATTAATGCCAGATATAATCTCTTTCTCTTTTGATTCAAAAGGAGTGAGAAGAATTGTCAGTATCAGTTCCAAAAACTCTTCCATGTTATTGTTGCCCTTCTAATAATATTATACCATTTTCCGCTCCGTATTTCAATGAATCCCGGGTCAACAAATCAGATTTTGCCCGGTCGGCGGAATAACCGATTTACAACTCAGGCGTGTTGTGGTATAATAATGACTGCCCGCCGGAGGCGGGACCCCCAAAGCCGCGGGAAGATACTGAAAGGTCGGAAGGAAGAAATGAAAGACAGGATAACGCTGGGGATAATCGGTCTCGGACGGAGAGGCCACGGCATGCTGAAGAAGTGCTTTGCCGAGATGAAGGACGTTGAGATCACCTGGATCTGCGATCTCGTCGACACCAAGGTCGCGAGGAGCCTGAAAGCTCTTGAGGAGATGGGAAAGCCGCTGCCCAGGGCGACGGCCGACTACCGCGAGATGCTTGAGGACAAAGACCTCGACGCCGTCGCCGTGATGACCGGCTGGAACAGCCACATCATATGCTCGCTCGACTCTCTCCGCGCCGGAAAATACACCGCGGTCGAGGTCGGCACCGCCTACGACATATCCGAATGCTACGATCTCGTGGCTGCCTCCGAGGCGAGCGGCGCGCCGCTCATGATGCTTGAGAACTGTTGCTACGGCCGCCGCGAGATGGCCGCGCTCAGGATGGTGAAGGAGGGGCTCTTCGGCGAGATCGTCCACTGCTCGGGCGGATACCACCACTACCTCCCCGCCGAGGACCTGCTCCACCGCAACACCGAGGGCCACATCGACGATCACTACCGCGTCACCGAATATGTTTACCGCAACTGCGAGCAGTACCCGACCCACGAGTTCGGACCGATCTCGAAGATCCTCGGCATCAACCGCGGCAACCGGATCCTCACCCTCTCCTCCTTCGCCTCGAAGGCGAGAGGGCTGGAGAGATACATCGCCGAAAAGGTCCCCGAGGACGACTATGTCTACAAGCACGCCCGGATAAAGCAGGGCGATATCGTCGACACGATCCTCACCTGCGCCGGCGGCGAAACGGTGCGGCTGACGCTCGACACCACTCTTCCCCGCCCCTTCTACACCCGGGCCTTCACCGTCCGCGGAACCAAGGGGATGATCGAAGAGACCTCATCAAAGAACGCGTACATTTATTTCGAGGGAATGCCCGGGAACGAGGTCCCGAACGAGAAGGATCTGCTTGAACAGTACGATCACCCCCTCCACGCCGAGTATATAAAGATGACGGCGAGAGGCGGCCACGGCGGTATGGACTGGCTCGTCTGCCGCGCCTTCGTCGAGGCGGTGAAGAACGGGACCGCCACCCCGATCGACGCCTACGACACCGCCGCCTGGATGGCGATCGGTCCGCTTTCCGAAGCGTCGATCGCGCAGGGCGGCGCTCCGGTCGCCTTCCCCGACTTCACCCGCGGTAAGTGGTTCCGCCGCGAGCCCGCCGTCAGGGGCAAATACTGCCTTGACGAGATCGTCGACGATCCCTCGGTTTCGATCATATGACGCCCGCGCCGACCGACTTCAGCCCCGATGTAACACGCTTATGCCGCGAATAATGAAAAACATAATGTCAAAAAGACTTCCGGCCGCGGTACTCGCGCTTCTTCTGCTGCTCTCCTCCCTGCTTTCGGGGTGCGGAGGCGGCAAAACCGAGGTGTCGACGTCGGATGCCACCGTATCCTCCTCTCCTGAGGAAGCGCACGGCGAACCGTCCGAGCAC
>ONVJ01000313.1 GCA_900321265.1 uncultured Eubacteriales bacterium | reverse complement strand
GCCGCTTTTGTTTGAGCCGACTCGGACAAGCCTGCCGGTCTCCTTCAGCTGCCTTATGATGGTAGAGATCCTGCTCGTTCCGAGGCCGGTCACCCTTGACAGCTCGCCGATCGTGATCGACGGTCTGTCGCCGATCGCCCGCAGGACGGCGGTCTCGGAAGCTGAAAGATGAGAATAATCGTTCCGCCCTCTTGTAAGCCGGAAGGGGAAACGCAGCGTCACGTTAAGATTGTTGGGAGTAACGGTGAACGCCTCCCTTCCGTAGTGCTTAATGATCTCGGGAACCCCGTGGCCGGTCTGCTCGACAAGTCCCAGCTGTCCCATGATCTTCTGAAGCTGCCTGTTGATCGGATGGCTGATCCCGTTGAAAAAATCCTCTTCGGAAAAATCGACGGGCAGACCTCCAGTGGATATGATCTCGATCCTGTCGTCGAAGATATAGATCGCCGGCGGGATCATCCTGTCCCACCTGGTGTGAAGACAGGCGTTGACCCATGCTTCTCTCAAGCTGGATTCATCAAAAAGACCGGTCTCCTTCCTGACGATCCCCGACATATCAACCCTTGTCTCGTTGAAAGAGAGGGTGAAGTCGAGAGCCGACTGAAAGGCAAGCAAGAGGCATTTGTAGCCGAATTCATTCCTCGACATGATCTCGGATTTGTCTGTGCCTTTGAATCTGACGACCTTGATCGAAAAATCATTGCTGTCGGAAAGGAGTTCGGCAAGGAGATTATACCTGCCGTTTTTCGTCAGAAGTCCCGTATTCTTTGCAAATGTTTCTTTGTTCAGCGTATAATCATGAAGAACGTAAAGCTGCCACAGCTGGGTGAATGTCGGCGACTGATTGCCCGATTCGATCTCGGTAATGCTGTCGCCTGCGTTTTTGAATATCAGGAGTCTCATAATATCGGGATCGATCTTCCTGTTTTCGTTTTCGCTCCTGATATAATAGTTTCCGTCCGCCGAATAAGGCGTATTCGTTCCGCTGGCCTCGAGCCTGATAACCGTCCTGTCGCCGTAAAGCTCCTCCGAGATATGCGGCAGGACAGCGGGTTTTATTCTCTCGGCCACCGCTCGACTGATATCCTTCATCGTCTTGTTCCCGATGTCAAGACCGACGACCTCTCCGCTGTCGGAAATGCCGAACAGTACCGTTCCGCTGCCGTGTTTGTTCAGCATTGCCGCGAGTGACTCAAGTCCCCTGCTCAGCTGGCTGAGCGACTCTTTGAACTCAACATGTTCTGTTTCCCTGTTGATCTGCATAACTGCCTCCGGCGATTTATTATACACTTATTATACACTTTATTTCACACTTTGTCAAGCGAAACCCAATTTTATTATACACTTATCTTACACTTTATTTCACACTTTTATTTTTTGCTTTACGGAAAAGGGCCGCTAAAAAGCCCGGTTCGGACAGTTTAACAGCCCCTTTTTATCACAGATTTCTCTTTCCCGACACCTCGTCGAGGACGATCCTGAAGCACTCGACACGTCCGAGGCCGTGACAGCTCGTCACCGGGAACCCGCTCTCTTTGTAATGCGCGAGCATGATCTTCAGCGCCGCGACCTTGTCCGCCTGCGCCGTCAGCCTTTCGGCGATACCGGTCCCGATCACGCTCTCGTAGACCGCCGTGATCTCGCCGTTCTCCTTTTTCGCGACCTTGTAATAGAGGTCGGCCTCGACGCAGACTCTCGGATCCTTCGCCAGGATGTCGCATTTTCTGCCCTCCCCGGCGGAATGGATATAGACAACGATCTTCCCGTCCTCTACCGCGCTGCCGAACGTCATCGGGACGACGTAGGGGAACTCCCCGCCGTTCATACCGATGCGTACCGTGTCGCATCGCTGCAGTATGTCCTGTATCTGTAGAATATCGCTGACGGCTCTCTCGTCTCTTCTCATTTTTCAGTCTCCCCCCGCAGGTCGTCCGTCCGCGTCAGCCGAGCAGCTCGTCGGCGAGAGCCTCGATCTGAGCTTCGGTGCCGGCGTCGGGCGCCGACACAATCCTCACCGCGGTCTTGCAGTAATCGATATCCTTGCAGTCGGCAAGCAGCTTCTTCATCACTCCGGCCGCCTGAGGGAACCAGGAGCCGTTTTCGATAAAGCCTATCCGGCGCCCTTTGTATCCGCGGAAGACGAGGTGATCGATGAATTCCTTCATCGGCGGGAAGATGTCGCCGTAGTATGTCGTCGTGGCAAGCACCAGCTTTCCGTAGCGGAATGCGTCCTCGACGGCCTCGGCCGTGTCGTCGCGCACGAGATCCTGCATCGCGACCTTCGGGCAGCCCTTTTCCTTCAGGACCTCCGCGAGGCGCTCGGCGACCTTTTTCGTGTGCCCGTAGACCGACGTATAGGCGATCGTCACGCCCTCGCTCTCGACGCCGTAGGACGACCAGATCCGGTACAGACCGGTGTAATAACCGATATTATCGGTGATATACGGCCCGTGGAGCGGGCAAATCGCCGTGACGCCGAGGCCTTCGATCCGGTCAAGGACCCTCGCGACCTGTCCCCCGAACTTGCCGACGATCCCGAAATAGTATCTTCTCGCCTCGCAGGCCCAGTCCTCGTCGATATCGAGCGTCCCGAACTTGCCGAAGGCGTCGGCGGAAAAGAGGACTCGGTCGGTCTCGTCAAAGGTCATCGTGACCTCGGGCCAGTGCACCATCGGAGCGGAGATGAATCTGAGGGTGTGGCGGCCGAGGGAAAGCGTTTTTCCGTCTGCGGCCTCGATCCTGCGGCCGGCGAAATCGTCGCCGTAGAAGTTCTTCATCATCGTGAAGGACCTCGACGACGAAACGATGACGGCATCCGGATAAAGGGCGGCGAAGGCGGCGATGTTCGCGCTGTGGTCGGGCTCCATATGCTGAACGATAAGATAGTCGGGCGCGCGGCCGCCGGTCGCCTCAGCCAGCTTCTTCAGCCACTCGTCGCCGAACCCCTCGGCAACGCTGTCCATGACGGCGATCTTATCGTCGAGGATGACGTATGAGTTGTATGCCATTCCGTTCGGAACGGTAAAATGCGCCTCGAAGAGATCAAGCTCTCTGTCGTTTACGCCGACGTATACTATATCGTTTGTGATCTTCATTTTTTCCTCCCTTTTTGCCTGATCAGCCGATCAGCGCCGTGACGATTATTTTTATACCTATGGCGATGAGTATTACGCCTCCGACGATCCCTGCCTTTCCGGCCAGCGCCGTTCCCGCCTTCTTTCCGATGACGAGCCCCGCGGCGCAGATCGCGAAGGTCACGGCGCCGATGATCGCCGACGACAGGAGCGCCTCCCACACCGAGTAATCGGCGGTGGTGAAACCGACCGACAGCGCGTCGATGGAGGTCGCGATCCCCTGGATCAGCAGCCCGGCCGCACCCGTCGCCTTCAGTTTTTCCTCCTCCGCGGGTTCCTTCGATCTCATCGATCTAACGGCCTCGATTATCATCTTCGTGCCGATGAAGGCCAGAAGGACAAAGGCGATCCAGGGGATGAATCTGTTGAAGACCTCGATGTGCGCGGCCAGCGTCGAGACACAGAGCCATCCGATCTCGGGCATGAGAAACTGGAATCCGGCGTATACGCCGGCGATGAGGCAGATCCGCCCGCGCTTCATGCCCGGCTCGGCGAGG
>ONVJ01000317.1 GCA_900321265.1 uncultured Eubacteriales bacterium | reverse complement strand
TGGGATGTCTCAGCTTTCTCAGCGCCTTGGCCTCGATCTGCCTGATCCTCTCCCTTGTGATATTGAACTCCTTGCCGACCTCCTCGAGAGTCCTGCAGCGGCCGTCGTAAAGTCCGAACCTCAGCTTGATAACATGCTCCTCCCTCAGTGTAAGAGTGTTGAGCTGCTTCTCAAGTACCTGGCGGAGAATATTGGCGGAGGCGGCGTCGGCGGGAGCGGGGGTCTCGTCGTCGGGGATGAAATCGCCCAGGTGGCTGTCCTCCTCCTCGCCTATCGGAGTCTCAAGCGAGACCGGCTCCTGCGCGATCTTCAGCGTCTCGCGGACCTTTTCGGGAGAGATTCCCATCTTCTTGGCAAGCTCTTCTATCGTCGCTTCCCTTCCGAGCTCCTGGAGCAGCTGGCGCTGCTGTCTCGAGAGCTTGTGTATCGTCTCGACCATATGAACGGGTATGCGGATCGTCCTGGCCTGATCGGCAATGGCGCGGTTGATGGCCTGTCTGATCCACCAGGTTGCGTATGTCGAGAACTTGTAGCCCTTGGAATAATCGAATTTATCGACCGCCTTCATAAGGCCGAGATTGCCCTCCTGTATCAGATCGAGGAAGAACATTCCCTTGCCGACATACTTCTTCGCGATCGAAACGACCAGTCGCAGGTTGGCGGTGACGAGCTCGTCCTTTGCTTTCTTGCGCTCGTCCTCCGGGACCGAGGGATCGTTCATCTTTTCAGCTTTTTCCTTTTCGTCCTCAGGCTTAAGAAGCGGAACTCTTCCGATCTCCTTCAGGTACATCTTTACCGGGTCGTCGAGCTGGATGCCTTCGCGTTCGAGCATCCTCTCCATCGCCTCGGCGTCGCTGTACTTTTCGACCTCGCTGCGGAACTGATCGGCGTCTCCGTCCGACAGACCTCCGTCGGGCTCGTCGGCCGAGTCGAAATCGTCATCTGTCCCGAGATCGTCATCGTCCGAGAGGGCGTCGTCAAGATCGTACCCCGTCACATCTTCCGATTCGAGCAGATGAAATACGTCGGTATCCTTCTTTTCGTCGTCGATAATCATTGTAATACCAGCTTTCTGTTCAAATAATATGGGTCACCGGCATGCCGGAAGGCTGCCGGTCCTTGTTTTATGATTTCTTTGTCTTTGCGTCTGCCAGCGCGCGCCTCTTCTTTTCAAGAAGGTCGGCGAGCGCGTCTCCCGATCCGGTCGACGCCTCAGTTCCGTTCCTGATCTTCCGAGTCTCTTCTTTCATGACCGAGGCCGCGTCCTCCAGGACTTTCCTGCCGTTCATGATGCCTTCGCGCTTTACGCGGAGAGCCTCAAGCCGGCTCATTTCCTCGTCGGAAAACTCCCCGCCGAGCAGACTGAATTCAAAACCGCCGGAGGACTCAAGCCTCATCACGGCCTCGAAGACCTTTCTTCCGAAGGCGGTGGGAAAATCGTCGGCGCAAAGCTGAATCTCTCCGCGCGCCGCCGCCGCTCTGTACTCGTCATACATCATAAGGAGAGCGAGCAGGGTATCCTCTGCCGCCGCCGCCTTTACGTTTGAAGCAGCTTCGGGCTTGATCTTGTCGCCGAGAAAGTTCGCGATAGATACAGCGTCCGACATATCGCGCCTTGCGCGGATGTTGCTGTTCTTTTTTATCTTTCGCCGGACATCCTCCGAAAGCGACGCCTCCTTCAGGCCTGTCCTTTGGCAGACACGGGTGATGTAAAGATCTCTCTCGACCGATGACGAATATCCTGCGATAAGGCTGCTCAGCTCATCCGAGGCCTTGATCAGCTCCTCGGGAATGTCCCTGGGATGGGCGGCGAGGATACGGTCCAGCTTGAAATCAAACTCGCCTACGCTCCCGGTAAGCAGCGATCCGAAGGCGTCCGCGCCGAATTTTTTTATGAACTCGTCGGGGTCCTTCGCTCCCGACATCCTGATGATCTTCACGTCGATCCCGACCTTTTCAAGGGCTCCCGTCGCCTTCAGCGTGGCTTTCTGCCCCGGCTCGTCGGAATCGTATGAGAGATAAACCGTCTTTGTGTATTTTGAAAGCATGCGGGCGTGGTCGTCGGTGATCGATGTGCCGAGAGTCGCCACCGAGTTTGTAAAGCCCGCCTGATGAAGGGTGATGACGTCCATATACCCCTCGCAGAGGAT
>ONVJ01000319.1 GCA_900321265.1 uncultured Eubacteriales bacterium | reverse complement strand
GGGGTAGCGAAGCGGCGGCGCGGTAGTGAAGACACAACGGGGGGCTGTCAGAGCCGCGCCAGTGACCAGGCCAGCCGTTCCGGCTGAGCCCGTCGCAGCGAGGGGGTGGCCGCGAACGCGGCCGGGTGAGGGTCGCAGAATCGGTTGTTTCCTGAAGGCGCCCGCGCAAATCACCGACTCCGACACTGCGAAATAAAATCAAACAATTAATTACACATAAGGACACCTTTTTATGGAAAAAACGACACCATACCGTCAGAGAGAGCATCTTTCGTATCCCGAAGCAACTATGTTTCAGCTTGTGGAAAGTGCAGCGGAACAGTATTCCGACGAGCCGGCGTACGAGTTTTACGGAAAAAAGACGTCTTACCGCGGTTTTATAAAGCGTATAGAGCGCGCGGCACGCGCTTTTTACGCGTCCGGCGTGAGAGCCGGGGACGCGGTCACGGTATGCATGCCGAACACGCCGCAGGCGCTCGACTGCTTTTACGCGCTCAACCGGATCGGAGCCGTGGCAAATATGGTCCATCCGCTTTCGGCAGAAACCGAGATTACCGGATATCTTGATATTTCGGAAAGCAAAATGATCCTGACGGTCGATATGTTCTACGAAAAAACCGAACGTGCCGTCAGCGCGGCAAAAAAGCCGGTCACGATCCTGACCTGCAGGATGCAGGACGAGCTTCCCGTGCATCTTGCCGCCCTTTACATACTGAAAAAGGGAAAGGAATACCTGAAATATCCGCGCAGACCGCACCTTCTCTGGAAGGACTTTCTGAAAAGAGGCACGTCGGACGTTTCGCTGCCGGCGCCGGTGTTCGACAGAAACAGGACCGCGGTTATCCTTTACAGCGGCGGCACCGGCGGGTCTCCCAAGGGGATCTGTCTGTCCGACCTGAACTTCAACGCCTGCGCGCTGGAGGCGGTCGAAGCGATCGGGGTACAGATCCGCACCGGACTGAAAATGCTCAGCTGCATGCCGATGTTCCACGGTTTCGGACTGGGTATAAACATCCACACGGTGCTGATACACGGAGCGTGCTGTATACTTATGCCGACCTTCAACGGCAAAAGCTACGCGGATATGCTGAAAAAGAAGAAGCCGAATTTCATAGCGGGAGTACCGACGATCTTCGAGGCGCTTCTTCATATTCCCGGCCTTGACGGCCTTGATATGAGTTTTCTTCTCGGTATGTTCTGCGGAGGAGATTCGCTGTCGGTCGAGCTGAAAAAAAAGATAGACGCTTTCCTTACGGCTCACAACGCGTCGATCCAGGTTCGCGAGGGCTACGGTCTCACCGAATGCGTCACCGCAAGCTGTCTTACGCCGCGCGACGAATACCGGGAGGGCAGTATCGGCCTCCCGTTCCCCGATACCGTATACGGCATAGTTGTGCCGGGGACCGCGGATTTTCTGCCGCCCGGAGAAGAAGGCGAGATCGTTCTGAAAGGCCCGACCCTGATGCTCGGATACCTCAAGAATCAGGAGGAGACCGCCAGAACGCTTCGCGTGCTGGATGACGGCGACACCTGGCTTTACACCGGCGACCTCGGATTTATGGACGCCGACGGGTACGTATATTTCCGCCAGAGGATAAAGAGAATGATAATCACAAACGGGTACAACGTATATCCGTCAGGCCTCGAAAACGTTATCGACAGTCTTCCCGAAGTGTCGTACAGCTGCGTCATCGGCGTAAAGGATCCGCGCAGGATACAGAGGGTAAAGGCGTTTATAGTGCCCGCGGACGGAGTGGTTCCGGACGACGCCCTGAAGGAACGCATCATGGAAAAGCTCTCGCTGCATATAGCGAAATACGCGCTTCCGCGCGAGATAGAATTCCGCAGGGAATTGCCGAAAACGCTGGTCGGTAAGGTCGCTTATCGCCTGCTTGAAAAAGAAGAGGCGGAAAAGGAAGAATGAAGGCAGTCCGGTCAGGGCCGGCGTCATTTTCGCCGTAAACCGACGGCACGCTCATATAAAAAAGGAGAGTACGATGGCAAAAAAGGAAAAGAAGGCGAGAAGAAAGCTGCGCGACCGCCGCGACGGCAGATTCGTCAAAGCTCCCGGACTTCAGACTATTATGGGATATCTCTGGCCGAAGCGCACCGACTGCGAGGTTTATCTGAACGACAAGATCGACGCGACCGAACTGCTCCGGTATCTTGAAAGACGCAACGCGGAGCACCCCGAATATAAAACCACCATGTTCCACGCCGCGGTCACCGGCATGGCGCGCATGGTTCGCGAACGTCCTCTGATGAACAGATTCATACAGGGCTACCGTTTGTACGAACGCGACGAGATCACGATCAGCTTTGTGGTCAAGCGCCGTTTTACCGACGGGGCGGAGGAGTCCCTGATGGTCCTTAAGGTGAATGACGACGATACGCTCGATTCGATCAGTCAAAGGATCGTCGGCAACGTCGCGGAGACGAGAAAAAGCGAGCACTCCACCGGCGGAATAGACAAACTGCTGGACAAATTCGCCGCGCTGCCGCGGTTCATACTCATTCCGGTATTCCGCATCATACGCCTGATGGATTTCTGGGGCATAACCCCGAAGGCGTTAACCGAAGGGGATCCGCATTATACCACGATCCTCACAAGCAACCTCGGCAGCATAAAATGCCCTGCCGTCTATCATCATCTGAATAATTACGGAACGAACAGTATAATGATCACGATCGGCACCCTTCACAAGGAAGAGGTGCTTATGCCGGACGGCACAAAAGAGATACGCGATATCGTGGATATAGGCGCCACGCTTGACGAGCGTATTGCCGACGGTTTTTACTTCGCCCGCAGTCTCAAGCTCATAAAGCACGTTTTCGCAAACCCGGAGATGCTGGAAAAACCGATTTGCGAGGAAAGCGGATTCGAGTTTTAAGAGATACTACAAATGAAGAAACTCTTTATCTACTACAGTCTCAGCGGCAACGGAGATCTTGTCGCCGAACGGCTATCAAAGCTCGGATACGATCCGAGAAAGGTGAAAACGAAAAAGAAGATGCCCGACGGGTTCTTCTGGCGCATACTAAAAGG
>ONVJ01000321.1 GCA_900321265.1 uncultured Eubacteriales bacterium | reverse complement strand
GCTTTCGCTGCCCGATACCAACCTGCAGAGCGTCTTCGATCAGATGACCGCCGAGAGGCAGAAGGACATAGACACGATACTTGCCAACGCCGAACGCGACGCCAGCAAGATCAGGACCGACGCGGATGCCGAGGCAGCCTCGATCATAGCCGACGGGACCGTCGAGGCATCGAAGATAAGAGCCGAGGCTGAAGCCGCGGTCGCGGCGATCTATGCCGAGGCGGAACAGGCAAATCTCGAGCTCTTCACCTTCCTGCGTCAGCTTGACACGCTGGTCGCATCGGTCGGCGACAGCACCGTGCTGATCGTCGACACCTCGACCTATCCCTTCTCTGTCCTCAAGGGATATTCCGAGATGCTCGAGAACGGGCAGTCTCAGTCGGGGCCCGGTTCCGACGACACCGGAGACAAGACGCTCGCGGAGGACCTGACATACATTCTCTCCCAGCTGCCGAAGGAAGACGCGGATGCCCTGACCGCCGCCGTCACAGAACTGATAAAGAACGCCGGACAGGCCGGGGGGCAGCAATGAGCCGGAAGAACAGGGACTCGGAGGCGATCGACGGCAGAAAGGCATTCGCCGAGATCCTCGGCTCGCTGACGAAATATTTTGCCGTGATCGCCGCGATCGTTACGGTCTTCATCGCGCTGTCAGGCCTTAGGATCATCAAAAGCGGCGAGGTAGGCCTCGTATTCAGGTTCGGAAAGCTCGTCGGCAACACATATGAGGAGCAGGTGAAACAGCCCGGACTCCTGCTCGCTTTCCCCTATATCATCGACGAAGTGGTAACCGTTCCCACCGGAGCGGTCAACAAGATAGAAGTCACCACGCACTATACCGGGACCAGGATGTCAAGCTATCAGCACAACGGCTACGTGATACTCGGCGACCGGAACCTCTGCATAGTCAAGGCCTCGGTCCAGTATGTGATATCAGATCCCGTGGCATATACCGTTAATCTCTCCGACGCGACCTCCTTCCTGACCGCCTCGGTAAGCAGCGCCATGATCGACGCCGCCGCCTCGATCTCTTCAGACGAGCTTCTGACCAGCGGCAAGCTCGACTACGCCGACAGCGTTCTCAAACGCACGCAGGCGCTCGCCGACCTGGCAGGAGCCGGGATCACGGTCAGAACGGTCGAACTCACCGATGTATCGATGCCTCTTGAGGTCAGAGAGATCTACGATTATGTCAACAGCGCAAAGGTGACCGCCGCGACGAGACTGGAAAACGCAAAGCAGTACCGCGAAACGGTCATTCCTCAGGCCCAGGCCTCAGCTTCCGCGCTGATCTCCTCGGCCTCGGCCTACTCCTCTTCCTCTCTGGCGGCTGCCGAGACCGCTCTGGCGGAGTTCAACGGCGTCCTTGAGGAATTTACAAAAAGTCCCGAAACGGTAAAGACCAGGATCTACAGCGAAAAGATCACGGCGCTCATGTCGAAGATCGGCACTGTCAGGATAACCGACGCCGGTTCGGAGAGCAGGATCATTCTGAAGGGAGACTGAGGGGCGGAAATTGGAAAACATAGATCATATCGCTAAAAACAGCCTCGATTCGATAGCAAGAAACAATCTCTCGGAGGAAGGCAAAAAGCATATTATCACCGACGTGATAACCGGGTCGGTCGGCATCGCGGCACTCGTGATCGGACTTATAATCGGCCGGGTTTTCCCCGAACGGCAGACGGTCAAAGCCCTGATCTTCACGGTCGGTATCGCAGCGGAGCTCATACCGATACTTATCAGCGCCGTCAGCGGGATAATCGGCAGGAATCTGACCAGATCGATGGAGATACTGGTCTCGATCGCGGTCATAGCCTGCTTCTTCTCGGGCCAGCTCATCACGGCGATCCTCATACCCCTGATACTCAACGCAGCCCACATTCTCGAGGAAAGAAGCATAATGGGCGGCAGACAGGCGATCGAAGGTCTGAAGCGCATGCAGATGTCGACCGCGATCCTGATAAAGCCGGGAGGAGATACCGAGACCGTCAGCGCCGATTCTCTTGAGATCGGCGACAGTATCCTCGTCCGCCCCGGCACAGGATTTGCCGCCGACGGGACCGTGATCGAAGGGACCTCCTTCATCGATCAGAAATCCCTGACAGGGGAACCCGAGCCCGCCAGAGTGTCTCCCGGATCCAAAGTTTACGCGGGGACGGTCAATATCGACGGAATGCTGACGGTAAGGGTGGACAGAAAATACTCAGACACCTCATTCTCAAACGTAATAAAACTGCTCGAGCAGTCGGAGAAGATGGACACTCCCGAATCGAGACTGATCGACAGGTTCATGCGCTATTACATCCCCTTTATACTTGCGGTCGCGGCAGCTGCCGCGCTTATCAAGAGCGATATTTCGGTCGCCGTGGCGATACTCGTGGTCTCCTGCCCCTGCGGGCAGATGCTCGTCAGCGCGGCGCCTATGGTCGCCGCGCTCTCCTCCGCCACATCCAGAGGTATTCTCATCAAGAATTCGAAATTCATAGAAAAGATCACCGAGGCAGATTCGGTCGTATTCGACAAGACCGGGACGCTGACGTCGGGCGAGATGGCGCTCACAGGCATTTACAGCCGCGATGAAGGCCGGGAGGATCTGGTGCTCGCAGTTGCCGAAGCGCTTGCCGCGGGCTCGTCACATCCCGTCTCGGCAGCCGTCCGTGAATACGCCGCGGAGATAAAAAAGACAAGAAGCCTGCCTGAGATCTCGGTCACCGACCTGCAGGAGGTCCCCGGGATCGGAGTCAGCGCGAGGATCCTTTCTGCGCCTGATGACGATGACGGAAAGGATACATCTGGTTCGCAGCTGATAAGACCGGGCACAAAAGTCAGCTTCGGCAGAATGAGCCGCGGCACCCGGGAGGATCCCGATATAAACGGATTTGAAGCCGACGGGACCGTCAGCGTAATATACGCCGGGGATTCGGAAATTCCTCTTGGAGCTCTTTCCTTTGCAGATACATTGAGATGCGACGCCGGATCGACGGTATCCGAGCTCCGCGAGATCGGTATCGTCAGGGCACTGATGCTTACAGGCGACAGAAAAACCACCGCTGAAAAGATTTGCGGCGAGGCGGGACTCGACGGCTTCTATTCGGATCTGCTGCCCGAAAACAAGTATCTTTACGTAAAGGAGATCCGTGAAAGCTCGAAGGGGGTCATAGTTGTCGGAGACGGAATAAACGACGCTCCGGCGCTCAAGGAAGCCGACGTGGGTATCGCGATGGGAGCTATGGGCTCTGATCTGGCGATCCAGTCCGCCGATATCGCGCTGATGAACAACCGGCTGGAGAACATACCCTTCGTAATTAAGCTTGCGGGTAAAACGCGGAAGATTATATATCAGAACCTGGTGATGTCGGTCCTGATAAGCTTTACGATGATCATACTTTCCGCTTTCGGGATAATAACACCGGTATTCGGAGCCTTCTTCCATAACATAGGAGCCTTCGCCGTCCTGATCAACTCCTCAAGGATCATGAGAACCGGCGGACTCCCGTCAAAACCCGAAGAGAGAGACTGACATGTTTAAAAACGAAAAGATACTTATAGGTTCGGGCGAAAACGAGGTGTTCCTGCTCCCTTCGATGGCGAACAGACACGGGCTCATATGCGGGGCGACGGGTACCGGCAAGACAGTCACGCTCAAGGTGCTTGCCGAATCATTTTCAGACATGGGAGTTCCGGTATTCCTTGCGGATATCAAAGGAGATCTCTCGGGCTGCATAGAACCCGGCGAAGCATCCGAAGCGATAAAAAAACGGCTCTCGGGTATCGGCATCGATCCCGAAAGCTTCGAATTCAAACGCTTCCCGGTCAGATTCTGGGATGTTTTCGGCGAAAAGGGTCATCCGGTCAGGACCACTGTCAGCAGGATGGGCCCAGAGCTGCTCTCAAGACTTCTGGGACTGACTCCCGCGCAGTCGGGAGTCCTGTCGATCGTATTCAGAGCCGCCGACGACAATGGATGGGAGCTCATCGATCTCAAAGACCTTCGGGCGATGCTCGTCTGGTGCACCGAGAACGCGTCGGCGCTCCTGAATGAATACGGAAACATCTCGAAGCAGTCTGCCGGAGCCCTGCAGCGTTCGCTTCTTCAGCTTGAAGACGCGGGAGGGAGCATTTTCTTCGGAGAACCCGCCATCGATCTTCACGACTGGATGAGATTCGATCCCGAGACCGGCGGCGGCATGATAAACATCCTCTGCTGCGAAAAGCTCTACCGCTCGCCTCTTCTCTACTCCACCTTCATGCTCTGGCTTCTCTCCGAACTCTTTGAGATGATGCCCGAGATCGGGGATCCCGAAAAGCCGAAGCTCGTCTTCTTCTTTGACGAGGCGCATCTGCTTTTCAGAAACGCGAACAGGACGCTGCTTGACAGCATTGAACAGCTTGTAAAGCTCATTAGATCAAAAGGGATCGGCGTCTATTTTATCACTCAGCAGCCATCGGATATCCCCGGAGTCGTTCTCTCGCAGCTCGGCAACAAGATCCAGCACGCTCTCAGGGCCTATACTCCAGCGGAGATGAAATCTGTCAGAGCGGCCGCAGACTCCTTCAGGAGCAATCCCTCCTTCGACACCGCCGAAGCCATAACCGGACTCGGCACCGGAGAAGCTGTCATTTCGACACTTGACGCAAAAGGCCGTCCCTGCGTCGCGGAGAAGGCGGTGGTCCTTCCTCCGCAGTCGATGATGGGTATCGCAAATGAGGAAGAGATCGCAGAGACGATCAGTTCCGACAGCTATTTCGGAAAATATGAGGATACCCTTGACCGGCGGTCGGCGTATGAAATAATAAAGGAAGACTCTGAAAAAGAGGAAGCTGCCGCAGAGGATGAGGAGAAAGCGGAACAGAGCCGGAAAAAAACCGGTAAAAAAACCTCGTCGGAAACCCAAAAGACATCCGGATCAAAGAAAACGACCGCGGCAAAAAAGGCTGCCTCAAAGGTCTCCGGCTCGCTCCTCGGAGCCGTCGGACGTGAACTGGGCAGATCGATCGCCCGCGGACTTCTGGGGATCATCAAGAAATAGAGAACCGCTAAATAGCCTTCCGCGGGTTTTTACGAGCTAAGAGGGTAAATGTTCACCACAAGGCCGCGCTTTTTTGCCCGCCTTTCAGCATTCAAATGACGCGCAGAGTTCTTCCGGGGATTCAGAGGTATCCGGGCCGCAAATACTGCGCGGACTGAATAGATCAGTATAATAAACAGGGGGCTGTTGAACCGTCCGCTCTGCGGACCTGTCAGCAACCCCTGTATTTTTAATTACTTAGTCTGAAAAACGACCGGTTAGGATTATCGATCTCAATCCTGCGGGATGAAGAGCTTGGTGTCCATCATCCAGTTATAGTAGATATAATAGAGCCCGTCTGTCTCGGTCGATCTGGCCTGGGCCCTTATCGCCTTGTCCTGCAGCTTCGACGCGGCGTCGATTACCGCCTTGAGTTCGGCGGCATTCTGTACCTTGTCAAGCTTTTCCTTGACGCCCGCCGATTCATTGAGGATACCGACAAGTTCGTTATAATCAAGCCGGTATTCCTCTTCGGCAGACCCGTATTCGGGATCGTCATCCCTTGCGGGGAGAAACTTCTTTTCAATTCTGAAGCAGTTGAGGAGCTCCGCCTTGATGTCGAGATTCTGCGCCTTGCCATATTTCCAGTAATCGGGAGCAAGCCCCTCTTCGGGATGCGCAGCGAATACGTTTCCGGTATTTCTGATGTTCATCATGTAATCGTCGTTGAGACGGTGAAGGACACCGTTGTTATCGATCTCGTAATGGACGCCCTTGATACCGTACTGAAGAATATTGCGAAGGTCCTCATTGGTATTAAGGTATGTCACGACCTGCATCGCTCTGGGAAGGCTTACGGTGAAGGAGGATACGGCAAACATGCTTGAGAAGACTTCCTTCTCGGAGATCCTCGGGTACTCAAGGATGTTGATGTAATAATCGTCCTTGTAAATATCCTCAAGCTCCTTGCCGCCCTTTACGACGCGGAGAGCGCATTCCTCGTTATCGCCGCCGTCAGCCTTGATATAACCGGCATCCTTGAACTCCTGGATCGCCATGAGCTGATCGGTGTAGCTGGAGACGGTAAAGATGTTTCTGACCGAGACCGGGTTGTTGTCGCTTGATGTGGGATCCATCGTTCTTGTCGGGATATAATACTCGCCAAGGATCGAGAACTCGTCATAATCGACTCCTCTGGTCTCAAAGTTGATGTTCCAGTAGAGGGTGTTGATTATCGGGAGTTCGCCGATGATGGGGGGGACCGTCTCATATTTTGCGATATCGGCAAGATACTTGGCGGTATCGGCGGAGGTGAGATTGATGAACTGAGAAGGATCGTAATTGTATTTGTCGATATATTTCTTGTTGAGGAGCAGATATGTATACTCGCCGACGACGTTGTTGTTGGGAATGGCGTAAGTTCCGCCTCCGGCAAATTTCGCCCATGCGAGAAGCGAGGGAGAGATGAACTCCTTGAGCTTTTTGGAGCCGGCTCCGAGCTCGTCGTCAAGCCTGGACAGATAGTCAAGCTCGATATAGTTCAT